>CALXTN010000033.1 GCA_944391405.1 uncultured Alphaproteobacteria bacterium
AACTATTGAGAAAGATCTCAAAAATAGAAAAAATAACCTTGATAATGTTTTTATTGGACTTCGCCGTTTTGTTATTGGATTGGCAAAAAAAGTATTGATTGCAGATCAGGTTGCTTTAATTGCTGATAAGGTCTTTGATGCAAATGTAGATGCTGTTCCTTGTCTTTTTGCTTGGTTGGGTATTTTTGCCTATACTTTGCAAATTTATTTTGATTTTAGTGCCTATTCCGATATGGCCATTGGATTGGGACGTATATTTAACTTCCATTTTCTAGAGAATTTTAACTATCCTTATTCTTCTTGTAGTATTCAGGAATTTTGGAGACGCTGGCATATTTCCCTATCTTCTTGGTTTCGTGATTATTTGTATATTCCACTTGGAGGAAATCGAAAAGGAAATTTAAGGACTTACATTAATTGTTATATTGTTTTTGGTCTATGCGGACTTTGGCATGGTTCTTCATGGAATTTTGTAATTTGGGGTTTATATCATGGAACAGGTCTTATAATTGAAAGAATAGGTTTTAAATCTGTCTTGGAAAAACTTCCCAAAATTCTATCAAATTTATATGTTTGGTTATTTATCATTATTGGATGGGTTCTTTTCCGCGCAGAAACATTAACGCAAGCTTATAAATTTATAAAAATTATGTTTACGGGCAACCCTGAAGCTCCTCTTAATACGTTTACAACTGCTACGGACTTCTTAACTTACAGTAATGTTTTTGTATGCATTATCGGTGTATTGTTATCATATCCGATTTTTACAAAAAGATATAATAAATTCAAGAACAGTCCTTTTGATAGTTTGGTTATATTTGTTTTATTTTTAGTATCTCTTGTTTTTGCAACGACAAGCACTTTTTCTCCATTTATTTATTTTAGGTTTTAAATTATGAATAATATTTGTTCCTTTATATTACGCTATTATCGACAATTATTTATTGCTTGTGTGATATTCTTAATGGTTCTTCCCTTGGGATATATGCTGGGATTACAAGAGACAACTAAACTAGTTGGAAAAGATATTCTTACAGATTTGCCTAGCTTGCAAAAAAAATCTTTCTTAAAAAAAGATTTTCAATCTGATTTTGAAAAGTGGTGGAACAGTCATTTCTTCGCACGGAAAATTGCTCTTAAATTAAAAAATCAATTATATGATTGGGCTAATTTTAACCTTATCCACTCAGGATATAATAATAATGTTATACAAGGAAAAAATCATTATCTTTTTGAAAAATACTATTTTAAATCTCTAGATCCTAAATGCCTTTCTATTCCTCATCATCAACTCCTTAAGCTTAAACTATTACATGAAAAATTAAAAAGAAAAGATATTAATCTTTATGTTATTCTTGCTCCTAGTAAAGTATTAACTTATCAGGAGCTATTACCTCAGAGATTCACTTATTTTTATAACAATGATTGCCATTATCATGATAAAATTGAAAAAAATCTTAATCAAATGGGGGTACCTGTTTTTAATGCGCAGACGTTGGTCAATAGAATTAGAGAGACTGAAAATTATGAACCTTTTTCTAGAACGGGAACTCATTGGAATTTTTATGGCGCGGGGAGAACTGTTCAAGAATCTCTTAGAGCTTTTAGCTTAGCAGATATTAAAATCAAAGAAATAGATACTTCATTGTCCCCCTACTGGGCTGAGTATGATATTGCCGGATTATTAAATCTACTTATTTCTTTTCCCCAAAATGAAACTTTTCCATATCCTAAATTTGTTTCTTCTGTGAATTTTGATGGCGTAACAACGATTATCGGGAATTATTTTACAAATGAATATAAGCAGATACTTAAAAAAAAAAAAAAAAATAATACAATTATTCATAAAGAAAACCCGCCTTTATCTGACCTAGATGCTAAAAATATTATGCGTTCAAAAAGAATTTTTCTTGTTTATACAGATATTCCTTTTGTAGAGACAGAAGATCAATTATGGAAAAAAATAGATGTTTTATTAGATAATGTTAATAATGTTAAAGAGAAAATTTTATTTGCCAATAAAACTCTTCCTATAGAATATCGAGGTTTGACTGCCCCCGGGAACTGGGGGAGATGGAGTGATGGAAAAAAAGTTATTTTTAATTTTAATTTAGAAAAATCACTCAATGGCATTGTGCTTGATTTTAATGTAAAGGCTTTTGTTAATAATAAACATCCTTCTCAAGTTGTCTATGTAAAACATAACGATAAGATACTTGCTGAATGGAATTTCCATTACAAGCAACCAGCTCCTAAGACGACACTTATCATTCCTTCCGATTTAATAAGTCAAAACGGAAGTTTTCAGTTAGAATTTGATATACAGAATCCTAAATCACCTTATGAACTAGGTTTGAGCGAAGATAAAAGACAATTAGGTATCGGATTTGTTTCGCTGACCATAAAATGATGTATATTGGCTCTTCTTGTATAGTTCTATATATGTAAAGATAATATCGGAATATTCTGCTAATTTATGCAGTGTATATTTTAATGACGATAAAAAAAGATATATTTTCGCATCAGGTGAATTTGCTAAAAATATTTAGAGGAAGTAATCAACTTATTCTAAGGCATACGCAAACAGGCTCAGACCTAAAATAAAAAACACGATGTAAATCATACTATAAAAGGCATATTTATTAGGAACCTGCTTTTGAATATTTTCTTTATACAACAGCGGAAAAATCAGATAAATGATAAAATAGGCAATCAGCCAATATGCCTTAAATTCTTTTAAGTTGTCAGCTTGCAAGATATAAGCATATGGAATACTTAATAAAAATGGAAAAACACTAAGTCCCAACATAAAATACAAAGCTTTTTTTAATTTTGGCATTTATTTACTCCTTCTTTGCATTATATTGATATAAAAAATAAAATGCAATATCAATTCGTGGAGTTTGAAGTGGAGATGACATTTTTCAATTCTGCCTTTTGCCCACAAAAAAACAGCTTCGTCCTAATGGAGGAAGCTGTTTTCTTTAGTTTACGTCCGACCTAGAAGTAATATTCTCCTCGGCGAGACATTTCTTTTTCTTTTTTCTGTTCAGCCTTGTACGCTAACGCACGGCGGCCAATTTCAGATTTTGCGAAGTCTTCTGTCCGGCTGAATGCCTTCTTGTCCTTGAATAATTCCGGTGCGTAGATGCTCATTGCTCCCAACAGATTGCGGAAACCGACCGGAGACAATTCTTCAATGCGGATATCCACCAGAGCGCGGAACTGTTCTTGTGACAATTCAATTCCATTGAATTTTACCGTACGAGGCTTGTTGACAACCTTATTTCCCCTTTTCTCTTGGGTAAAGGTTTGTTCCTCACTGCGGGACTTGTGCGCAGATACGCTCATGTCCGCAAATTCCATCATTGACACCTGACGGCCGTCTTTCTTGAACAGCTGGTCATTAACTTCTTGTGAAAATTTTTTTAATTCCATAATTTTTTTTATAAATAAAAATATATAATTAATAGGTTAACGTGTGGTAATGTATACAATTTTTTGTTTATTGTCAATATCTTTTTTTGTCTTTTTGGCTAATATTTTATTTTATACTCGTTTAAGCACTTTGCCATGTCCAATGGTGTCTTTATCCGTTCTATGCAAGTTATCGGTTCGCGTGGCGTTTCAACATACACATACTCAACGCTTTTGCAACTGTTTAATAACAGCGCTATTGCTAATATTCGCATGCCAATCAAACGATATCGTTTCTTCAGATGCCACTTGTTCCAAAGCAAGATTTCGCTTTTCAAGCTCCTGTTTTTCATGGTAGCTCCTTTGTAAATTCTTAAACAAAATTTCTTGATTCTGCTTATATTGCGTCATCATCAGACGCGCGGTCGCCGCATCTTCGCGATAGTATAACGCACTTAATACGGCAACCGCTAACAAACAGACGAGTAGTCTTATCTCTTTCATTGTTTGCCTTTGATGTTTTTGATAAAATTAAACGGATCCATTTGCGCACGTTTTAATAAACTATCCGCTATCATATATAGCCTTACCGCAAATAATCCGCATACTCCGGATATTCCATATTTTACCGGTGTCGGAATATCCATGTACTCAGCCAATAAGCCGCATAACATACTGAACAGAAATGTTATCAGCATATCTCTCATTGTCTGGCGAATCGATATAAACGGCTTTATCATTATTGTCGCAAAACCGATAAACAATCCCCAAAGGCTGTAATTGGCTATCAGTTCTTTTACCTTTTCCATCACCCCTCCTTATTGCAATATCAATGAAGGAATAATTAGCGTTTCTGTTGTCGGTTTCTTTTTCATATATATGCAAATTTTCCCTTCTTTTGCTTCCGCCAACGGAGCGTAATCTCCACTTTCTGCCGCTTCCATATCAAAAACCACCAACGGCACATGCGTTGATTTGGCTTCAGCAATATTTATCTCGGCACAATATGGATAGTTTTCATATGTTTCATCTTCTTGTATTGCGCTTGTTGACACGCTGATATTGCTATATTTCTTAACTCCATTTTCGTTCATATACTGCCAAACACCTTCGGAACTTATCGGTTGTTTATCCCCCTCCTGCACCGTGTCGCTTATATTATTTAAAAATGTATCATATAAACTTTTCATTTCTTCCAGTTTATTCGGCAGATCTTTTATAAATTCAAGATTTTGATTAACTGTTTTTACTAATTCATAAAAATTTTCTTGACTGATTGCTACGCCTGGAGGGGTAATGAATGTATGATTCATCCTTTCTTTTATTTGTTGCAACGCCATTATTATTTTATCTAATGAATTTTCATAATCTTTTGCCGGAAAATCTTCACCTTCTAAAAATGTTATTAATTGCGTTAATGCCACATTCCGCACAATAATAATTTTGACATCTTTACTAGGTGGTGTGTTAAATGTAACCATACCGCCGATGTTATTTTCATAGTTGCTGATTGTATAATCTTCACCTTGTTGTTGGGCTGTTGTTTCTTCATCAAAATATACCGCTATCTCATTATCAAAAAAGCTAAACGGTATTTCAAATGTCTTAGTTATTCCTGTTCCTAAATGCACTACTCTGCTTATTTCACTTTGTATTGTCATATTTTAATCTCCTGTTTTTAATAAAAATATAGAGCAAAAGTTGTTACCTTTGCTCCGAACATAAAAAAAGCACTTATTGCTAAGTGCTTTAATGCAATGTGTCTTTTGTGACACTTTGCCATTCTTCTTTTTTTTCTAACACTCTCTGACAGAGATGTCAATACTTTCAGAAACAGTTTTAAAAATTTATTTTTCTTTCCCTTTTTTTCTTTTCCATATTTCTAATGTACTTGATTTATCATAACTCTCCGCAAATTTTTTTCTCTCTGCATATGTCAGTGGTATATTTGCATGAGAAACACTTAAACCTTTGTCTGATATGATTATGATTGTCGCATCATCCATTTTCATGAAAACGCCTTGTTCGTTTGCTTCCATTTTTATTTTAACAATGTTGCCTTTTTCTCCTATAAACTCTTCTTTTGCCCAACAACCTTTTTTATCTATGATTATTCCATGACCGTTTGGTAATTTTAAGTTTTCATTTTTACTAATTGCTATCGATTTACCGTTGCTGATATAATTTTGTATTTGTAATTTTTTAGTACATACCAGCTTATTGCCGCCTTTAAGTGTCAAACATATATGCTCGTCGCTATTAAAATATAAACGACTACCATCTGGATAACTTATATGTTCTCGTGCCATATCTATAGTTATACCGCTTGGAAGTCTGCATGTAACGATATTTGTTTTATTTACGCCGACACGAAGTCCATTCGTGTATTCTTCTATATAGACATTTTTTAATGGTGCCATTTCTTTTGTTTTTTTATTTATTTTTGTTTCTGATTTTTTTGCTGATGTTTCTGGATACTCTATATTGATAATTTTTTGACTTCCATAATCAATATCAACTATTGTTCCATTTGTGTGGTATGCGCGATATATATTATCATGTAATAGACTGACTACAGGGCTTTGTTCTTCAACTCGTTCGGTCAAAACAATCGCGTCATCCAAAAATTCAGAAAAATTCTGTTCTAATCTCTGCTGTAAATTCTCATCTAAATAACCATGACTTAAATCATTACGCAATTGTTTATACTTACTCCAACGTTCTGCTTCTTCCGTACTTATTAGCTTACAATTTTTGAAATAGCTCAAAACTGCCGATGGTGGTATATTTTTTCCATAAAATAAACAATGCTGACTTAATTTATTTTCTACTTGTTGGAATATTTCTAAATAATTCTTGCGAGTTAAATATACGCTAATACGTGCTAAAAAACTTTCTATATCCATTCCGCACATATCTATTATTTCTGCTTGGGGTAAAACTTTTTGTATATTTTTAATCAATGCTTCTTTTTTGTCAGAATCTGCAGCGTAATTGGTTTCCATCATTATTGGTATATTCGGATGCTCTTTAGCATAATGTTTGGCGCGATTAACAAACTTTGAATTACTCTCATTTTCTCCGCGAATTAACAAGTTCGGATTGAGCGTTGATACTAATTTTGACATGTTTTGCGCTATCTCTGTATAAGATTTTACTCTTTCAATCAATGGTTTGTCAAATAAACGACAGTATGAATCTAAATAACGCTTTCTAATACTGACGTTTTTTATATTTTCTATATTATCAAACTTGCCTAAACCATCTAAGGTATCCCATTGATGATGCATTAAATGTCGAATGTTTTGGTAATCCTGAAGCATTGACGCTGATGGTATTAATCCTTCTTTTTCGGCTTGTGATATATAATTTTCTCCAGCACGCAACCATAGTAGTTTTTTTAAGGCATTATTGCTTTCTTCTGATAATGTTGTCAATGAGCTTAACACTATATTTTCAAACGGATTAATTAATGTTGATGCCATTGCTTCTATTTGGGCTTCAAATAATTTACGTTCATCACATTCTTGTTTATCTTCTGGTAGAAGCATTAGTACATCTATCATACTTCTGAAGCGTTTTTCTATTTGTTCATCTGCAAAAGCATCTTTTAAGCTTTCTCCATTGGTTTCATAATTATATGTCATCTTCCAGCGCCCCATTATCAAAAACTCGGTTTCTTGCAATTTTAGTTCTTGAGGATATACGGCCACATAGCGTTCTACTCTGGTAGGTAATGATTGCTTATTCGTCATCACGGCATATCCCTCGGGCGATGATATTATTCCTTTCTCTTTATTTTTAGAATTGGATGTAATGCTATCTATGCTTACAAAGCAATAGTGCTCTTTGGTTGGCAGCTCTGTGTTATTTACAAAATTTGAATATAATTCTTTTTCTTCTTCGCTTATATTTTCAACACTCCATGGATTTTCATCCATATCCTCTCCATATATCTGCACCATTTGATATCCAGCCAAACGCTTTGGTTGATATCTTTTAACAACATATTCCAAGTTTCTTGATAAACTAATATAATCCTTATACACGGCAAGTAAATTTTGTTTATTCTTTACCGGAAGTGTTGAAGCATATATTTGTGATATATCTAATTTATCTGACATTGTTTTTCTTCATTTCATTGTTGTAGTTTTTTTATTATTGTCGAAAATATACTTTTTGTCAATGTTTTGTTTGGTCTATTTTAACTTTTTATTTTTTAGTTAGTTTTTTTAATCTTTTTTTTACTTTCTTAGAGGTATTGTACATTAGTTTATTGTTATCCGTTAAAGGAGTTAAAGTTATGAGATATTATTTATCCGCTTGTTTTTTGGGTAGTGCTCTCCTTTTATCCCCACAGGTTAAAGCTGACGATACTATTTATGATATTGTTAATCGCGAAGATAAAAAAGCTTTTTCAGATATGGTTATGCTGGGGTATGATATTGATGAACAAGATTTGGATGGTTACAGTCCATTGATGATTGCAGCTGCTTCCGGTAAGCTTGATTTTGTTGAGTATTTAATTGATAACGGGGCGAAAGTTGATAAACGTTATTATCAGGGGGGAACGGCTTTGCACCGTGCAGCACTGGGCGGATATAATGATGTTATTAGTGTTTTGCTTGATGCCGGAGCTAATGTGAATATGCCTGATTTAGACGGAATGACACCCTTGATGATGGCTGTTAAAAATGGTAAACGTTTTACGGTGGAACTTTTAGTTAAGCGCGGTGCTAATGTGAATTTTAGGAATGCTAAAGGTGAAACAGCTTTGGATATTGCCAATAAGTATAGATATAAAGAAATTGCACAATATCTTGAACAATCTAAAGGAAAATTTCCTGAAACTAATGAGCAAGAACCTGAAATTGAAGGGCTTGATGATTTAGGTGATTATGATTATAATTTCTAATCTTTTTTCTTTGTTTAGCGACGCTCTAGCGTCGTTTTTTTATGCTTTTGTTTTAAAAAGCATATATTTTATTGCTTCAACTCTTGCGCTATCTGGTCTGACAACCTATATTACTCGTAAATTGGAGAAAAATTCAACCTTTTAAGGGAGTTTTTATTATGGCTGAGAAAATTGAATTTAAAACAGAAGTCAATAAATTATTGGATATTGTGATTAACTCGCTGTATTCAGAAAAATATATTTTCTTAAGAGAACTTATTTCTAACGCATCAGATGCTCTTGATAAATTAAAATATTGGCGCCTTATCAATCCGGATTTGGCTAAACCTGATGCAGCTTATAAAATCACCATCACTCCGGATAAAGATCATAAAACTCTCACTATTTCCGATAATGGTATCGGTATGAACCGTGACGACCTTATTAACCATATCGGAACTATTGCAAAATCCGGTACAGCAGAGTTTTTACAAAACACTAAAGAAAACACTTCTGTTGTTGATTTAATCGGTAAATTTGGTGTGGGTTTTTATTCCGCTTTTATGGTTGCCGAAAAAGTTGAAATCGTTACTAAACGTGTTGATTGCGATAAAGCTTATAAATGGGTTTCTAACGGAATTGACGGTTTTGAAATCTCTGATGCGGAACGCAATACAAACGGTACGGACATTAAACTTTTCTTAAAAGATGATGCAACTGATTATACCGATACCATTTATTTACGTAATATCATCCATACCTATTCCGAACATATTGATTACCCGATTGTATTAAATTTGGGCGAAGCCGGCGAAGAAACCGTTAATAAGGCTTCCGCTCTTTGGACACGTAATAAAGCCGATATTACCGAAAAACAATATAAAGATTTTTATCAGCACGTTACCAAGAACTTTGACGAACCTTGGATGACATTACACTTTAAAGCGGAAGGTAGTATTGAATATACCGGATTGCTCTTTATTCCTTCTAAAGCACCTTATGACTTATTCCAGCCAGATCGATTGACCGGTATTAAACTTTATGTTAACAAAGTCTTTATTTCCGATAAAGTTGAAGGCTTGATGCCGATGTATCTACGCTTTGTTAAGGGGGTTATTGATAGTGCAGATTTACCACTCAATATCTCTCGTGAAATGTTGCAACAAAGTTCGCTTATTGCCAAAATTAGACAAGGCACCGTTTCAAGAATTTTCAAAGAACTAAAAAAACGCGCCGAAAATGAAGATGATTACGCTAAATTCTGGAACGCTTTCGGTATCGCTTTTAAGGAAGGCATTTATGAAGACTTTTCTAACCGTGAAGAAGTGGCTGGTTTGTCTCGCTTCTACTCCACAAAAAGTGATGACAAATTAACCTCTCTTGATGCTTATATCGAACGGATGGATAAAGCGCAAAAGGCTATTTACTATATTACCGGTGATGACGCTAAAACTTTGACTTGCAATCCTCTGTTGGAAGCTTTCCGTGAAAAGAATATTGAAGTTTTGCTCTTAACGGATCCAATTGATGAATTCTGGACACAAACCCTACTCTCTTATAAAGGACATGATTTGAAACATATCTCTCAGGCAGATATGAAATTGGATATTGAGCGCTCGACGCCTAAAGCTGATGAAAAAGGGTTGAAAGATTTGTGCGATAAGATGGGAGAATGGTTCAACGAAGAAGTCGGTAAAGTTGAAGTTACCGAAAAACTTACTAAGAGCCCGGCTTCTTTGACCGTTGAGGACGGACAAATGAGCATTCACTTGGAGCGTTTGATGCGTAATCATCAGCAAAAGACAAATTTTGACAGTACGCGTATTTTGCTTATTAATCCTTATCACCCGCTTATCATTAAATTAGCGGAACTGATGGGGAATCAAGACAAAGCTGAAGAGGTTAAAGATGCTGCTCAGCTTATTTTGGAACAAGCAAAGATTGCTGAAGGTGAAGCTGTCTCCAACCCGAGTTTGTTTAATGAAAAACTTAGTGAATTTATCTTAAAAGCGATGTAATTCCGCTGTTTTTTATCTCTAATAAGGCTGTTGCTGACTGTAATGGCCTTATTTTTGTTTTTTGACATCTTTTGACAAAAACACGTTGACGCCTTACTTTTTTTGTGCTATTCTTTCGCTAACGGTAAGTTTGCTTAGTCTTATCTTACTTTTGATAAGGTTTATTTTAACGGTGTCAAATTGAAACTGGATAACTTAAAATATGGTTTCTTAATTTCCGTTACCACTATGTTTGGTGGCAGCGTTTCCGAAATGTATGCGCAAGACGATAATGGGCAAAAAATTAATATTGAAAGTAATGATGCTTACAAAAAACAGTTTTTACATAGCGTTTCTCCGGATTTAGATAAAATTAAAGTCGATTTTGTAGTGGATTCCGTTGAAACAAAAATTTCAAACGGAGAATTACTCCCAGATGTTAATATCATTCAACTTCTTGCTTATTTGGATCAAGACAGCGATGAATATCAATCCTATATGGCCAGCCGTCATATTGTTGCCCATGAGATGTGGCATCGCATTTGTATGATGAATGACGTTCTCGAAAAACCAATGTCTGCTACACAATATCGCACCGGTCGTGATAATTTTGAAATTTCTGCCAGCATTGTGCAATTATTAACGTTTCGTGATGACTATATTCAAGCCTCACCAGAACAACGTCTGCAATTACACAAGCTTGATGACCCGAAAATCAAGATGTATTTGTTGGCGGTTGATAATGATATTATCCGCCCGCTTTCTAATGATAAAAAAGATTTTGATTTTGAAATGGAGTTTATTGCCAAAATGGTTTCCGGCTATTGGAATAACAATCTTTCGGCGACATATGCTCAACGCCATAACGCTATGACAGAAAAAGCTAATCGTAAAGAATTTAAATCTCCCATATATGAAAAAAATTTTACTCAAGATATTAAAGTGATGAACCATATTGGCGGTATTGATTTTTCTAAACTCTATAACTATAAAGATGTTCGCTTTCTTAAAAAGTTCAAACCAGCCGATAAGGCTGATACAAATCAATTAAACACCTCACTTTCCTCGCCTAATTTTGAAACTTGGCTTAATAAGAAAAGCAAATTAAAGCGTTTTTCTAAGCAAACAATTCAAATTCCTAATTTTACCGGTAATCGTTTAGTTGACGAGCGTGAAAAAAGGTCACTTAATGAACGTGTTCAACCTTTTCAAATTGCCAATATGTCTGTTGGGTATAAAGTCTATCCTTTAATGAAAGTTCCCTTTTATTCTGCTGTTACTTTACAAAAAAATGAAACTTTTTATAATCTTTATCCGCATGGTGCCATGGATGTTATTCAACAATCCGACGCTCATGGGGTTGCTAATATAAAAACGCTTTATATTGACGGAAGTCGTGAAGAAGGACAACTTCACAATGGCGTTAAGGTCGGCACATTTCGCTTCTTTGATAAAAATAGAAAAATTATTGCTTCATGCTCCTTTAACAATAATCGCGCTATTAGTGGACAAGTGGCTCTACCTGCTTCTGACGGGTATATTCTTTATACCTATAAAGCGGGAAAATTGACCTCTTTAGAAGAGATGTCCAACAAAGGTGTAAAAAAAATAATATGTAGAATTGAAAACGGCAAACCTGTCAGTGGCTTAGTTCCTATGGTTAGTCCTAAAGATAACCACATACAAAGGTCTTATCAGGCTTATCAAGACGGAAAATTGGTTGCTGCATTGATTTTTGATGATTTTAACAGACTTAAAGAAAAACAAAAAATTAAAGATAAGACTATTCGAATTGAACGCTTTTATGATACAGGGGCTTTGAAATATCAGGCGGTTGCTGTAGCTCCTTCTCTTCCGGCTCCCTTGGTTACAAAAAATCATGAGAATGTTGAGCCACTCTCACGTTCTCTTATATCTAAGAGCTCATTTCCTCAAACAAAGCCTATAGAAATGCAAAAAAACATAGAGACTTCTCTTGAGCCAACTTTGCCGGTTTCCCCAAAAAATATGGTTAAGACTATTGATAAACAGCCTTTTATACCGCAAAATGGTTCTGTTCCTTTGTCTCCGCTCTCTGATAAGAAGGTTGATCTGCAAGCTTCTCAGCATCCGATACCTATTCTTTTGCAAGAAATACTCTTATCTGCTCAAGGAAATCCCGTAATAGCTCTTTCTAAACAAAAAAATGGGAAAAATAACTTAAAAGTTAGAGTTAAAGAATTTTTTGAAGTATTAAAGCAAACAACACTCCCTAAAATGGATAAACAACTGATTATGTCCGGTATTGTCAAATTACGACATCAATTTTTATCTCTTACAGATAGTGAGGCTTTATCTTCAGATAAACAACTCTTGGGCAAACAGCATCATAGGAGAGAAAAATCTTCTTTGCCTCGAATAAATCAACCTTTTTTGCCCCCCAAAAGCGTTATATCTACAAGCTCGTCACGCACTTTGCCTATTGCTATGCCAAAAATTTCTCTTTTCAAAAATAAATTTCGATTTTTTATGCTTAAGCAACGAGAAACAGATAAAAGTTAATTGTTTTCAGACTTTTCTCTATAAAAAAAAGCACCTATAAAACAAGGTGCTTTTTTTTAGCGGCTTAGTGTGTCAGATATGTTTTGAATCTATATACGAAATCTGACCATCTCCGTTTTCTTTTCTGCTCAGTATCTTGAGCAATTTAGTAAAGTCCATATTTGCCTTGATAGTATCTACTTGTTTACCGCGACGACACGATTTGTAAAAATAGAACTGCAAAGCACTCGGAACGCTCATAGTGCGCTCATTTATGAGCAGACCATTTTGAAATGTCCAGTCTTCAAGATGATAGCTTGCGACCAAACCTTCTAAGGTTTTCCTATTCAAGTCTAGTGTTCTTAACAACTGTTCTGCTACATTCAGCGGAATAACTCGCAATTCATCTTCAATAACGCATAGGACTTTTGTAGCATAGTAATTGCAGATGATAATCAATTTGTGATTGATGACAACCAACTTGCTACAATGTTCTTTCCCCAGATGTAACACTTTGGGAGAAATCGTACCAATAACAGCGCCTTTCTTTCTATACAAACGAGCTGCGGAAAAATCAACTTGCTCAGGATTTTCCTTACTGCTGGGAAGACTTATCACATATTCGTTAAAATCGATGAAGCGATTTTTTTCTGCACTTTTTTCTACTGCAAATTTAAGATTTTTTTGATAAATCTTTTCAGTTACGACTTTGGTACGTGCAGATACATTGTCAAAAGCGAAAATATTTATCACATCCGCATCTACTTGGCTTCTTACATATACTGTAAATCCTTTACCTTTGTAAATGCTTTGACAACGACACTTTTCCGACTCTACAAAACGGTGCAATTCTTCTTGAGAAAATTCTACCATAATAACTTTTTTTAAATTAGACATAAAAATAATTAAAGCTTTTGCAAAATATCGGTTTCTTAGTATTTTGTCAATTAAAATTTATGGTGAATTTTATCTTTATGCTAATTTTGATACAAAAAAACCCCGCTTACGCAGGGCTTTTAAATGGTGGCCAGAGAGGGGATCGAACCCCCGACACGAGGATTTTCAGTCCTCTGCTCTACCAACTGAGCTATCTGGCCGGCCACG
>CALXTN010000034.1 GCA_944391405.1 uncultured Alphaproteobacteria bacterium
CCAGAGAGGGGATCGAACCCCCGACACGAGGATTTTCAGTCCTCTGCTCTACCAACTGAGCTATCTGGCCGGCCACGAGTTAGGTTTATATATAACTTTTTTTCTGTTGGCAAGTATTTTTTTTGTTTTTTGTGAATATTTTTTATTTTTTTTATTATCTTATTGTTTTTCTGCCAATTTAATGTGTTTTTTTATTTGTTATTCTTGTTTAAATTTTCTATAATTGGTGTATTTATGCTTCATTGTTTACTTTTAAGCGCCTCAAAAATATGCTTTTTTTGCAATGTTTGGGAGTTTTTTGAAGAAAATACTTGTTTTTTTTCTGAACTGCGTTAAAGATGGTGCAGATTTAATTTTTTATTGAGAGGATAACTATGTCTAATCCCTTAGATACTAAAATAATTAGCAGACTGGCTGAAATCTTGGATAAAACAAACCTTACAGAATTAGAATATGAAGATGAAAGTTGCAGAATCTCTTTAGTTAGGAATCCTGCTGGTGTCGCAGTTTCTGGTGCTTATGCTCCTGTTGCAGCTGCTCCTGTTACCGCTGCTCCTGTAGCTTCTACTCCTGTTGCTCAAGCTAGCATTACAGAAAATTCCGACAATCAGGATGTTGATTATACAAACAGTCCGAATGCTGTTAAATCTCCTATGGTCGGTGTCGTTTATTTGTCTGCTGATCCGAAATCTCCAAACTATGTTAAACCGGGCGATACTGTTGCTGAAGGTGATACAGTTTGCTTAGTTGAAGCTATGAAAACCTTTAATCCGGTTAAAGCTCACAAAGGTGGTAAAGTTGTTAAAGTTTTGGTTGAATCCGGTGATCCAGTTGAATATGGCGAACCTTTGGTTGTAATTGAATAATAAACAAAACCATAATACTTATCATATAGGATTTACAAAATGTTTGAAAAAGTTTTAATTGCTAACCGTGGTGAAGTTGCTTTGAGAATCCATCGAGCTTGCAGGGAAATGGGTATCAGGACTGTTGCTGTTCACTCTGAAGCTGATGCCAATGCTATGCATGTACGCTTGGCCGATGAAGCTGTTTGTATCGGTCCTGCTCGCTCTTCGGAATCTTATCTTAATAAGCCAGCAATTATTTCTGCGGCGCTTATTACCGGCGCAGATGCTATTCACCCAGGTTTCGGCTTTTTGTCTGAAAATGCTGATTTTGCCGAAATGGTCGAAAAACACGGTATTACTTTTATTGGCCCTACTGCTGAGCAAATGCGTTTACTCGGTGATAAAATTACCGCACGTAAAGCTGCTATTGAGGCCGGTCTTCCGGTTACTCCGGGGTCTCCTGCTTTGGAAAGTATTGAACATGCTAAAGAATGGGCTAATAAAATCGGTTATCCAGTTATTATTAAAGCTAAAGATGGTGGTGGCGGTAAAGGTATGAAAACAGCCTTTTCTGATGCCGAAATCGGTGAAGCTTACACTATGGCTCGTGCTGAAGCTAAAGCTGCGTTCCCTTCTGATGTTGTTTATATGGAAAAATATTTGCAACACCCAAGACATATTGAAATGCAAATTTTAGCCGATAAATATGGTAACGTTGTTCACTTGGGCGAGCGTGATTGCTCGATTCAGCGTAATCACCAAAAAGTTATTGAGGAATGCCCTTCTCCGGCATTAAACCAATCTCAAAGAAAGGAAATCGGAGATATCGTTCGTAACGCTATTCAAAAAATCGGTTACCAAAATGCCGGTACACTAGAATTTATGTTTGAAGATGGCAAATTCTATTTCTTGGAAATGAACACTCGTCTTCAAGTCGAACACCCGATTACTGAAGCTGTTTCTGGCATTGATATTGTTAAAGAACAAATTCGTATCGCTTCTGGCGCTGCTCTTGGCTATACTCAAGATGATATCCAATTCAGAGGTCATGCGATTGAGTGCCGTATTAACGCTGAAGATCCGGAAACTTTTGCTCCCTGCCCAGGTAAAATTACTGAATGGCATGCTCCTGGAGGTTTGGGAATCCGTGTTGATTCTGAAATTTATTCCGGTTATTCGATTCCTCCTTACTACGATAGTATGATTGCAAAACTTATTGTTCATGCTAAAACTCGTAACGCTGCTTTAATGCGTTTGCGGCGCGCTTTGGAAGAATTCATTATCATGGGTGTTAAAACAACTATTCCTCTTCATCAAGAAATTATTTCTCAAAATGAATTTATTGATGGACAATATAACATCCATTGGTTAACTGAATATATGAATAAACGTCAAAAATAGGTTGGTTGTCATGAAAGAAAAATTGTCAGTTAGGAAAGTATACAGAAACGCTTATCGTTATGTTTTAAGTCATTTGTTTGCTTTTGCCTTTCTGACAATTTTTTATTTTACAGGAAGTTTGTTGCCCATGCTTTTGGGCGCTTCTTCTTTTAAACTTATTTCACTCATATATATGTATGTGTTTTTTTACTTCGCAACCGGATGCTATTTTAAACAAAAGCTCCTTTGGGATAAACAACTATTTATTTCTGCCAGCTTGCGTTTTTTAACGGCTGTTTTTATCTTTCTTTTCTCTATTTTTGTCGCTTCTTTAACTATTAATTTTATAATTGCATTTGTGAAAGATATTTTTGGCGAAGTTGGTTTCGCTATTACAAAAGCACTCTTAAATGGACCTTGGTGGTTATTAGGTAAATATATTTGTATCTTTCTTTTGTTTGTCACTTTCTTTATTGTTCCTTCTTTTACTTTTGTTTCTGAAATTACGGGAAAAAGTCATTCTTTACTTTTGGCTTACTCGAAAACTAGAGGGAGCTTAGTAAGTATTGCTGTTACAGCTCTTTCTGCACTGCTTGCTCTTATCTTAATCATTTTTTTATTGACCTTTGTTAATGTGTATATTGCTGCGATTGCTAGAGCGGCATTACTTGCTTTTGTTAGTATACTTTATTTCAAAATGTATGATTTCTTCTATAATTTTCCTCAGAATAATAAAGATTCTAGAAAACTAAAGCGTGATGAACATGGCAAATTTGTGGCTCATACAATTGATGATGATATTATTGACAGAAAGCAAAATATTGTCGAAGAAGCTCAAAACAGCGTTTCTGATATTGATGACACGGATGCTCTTAACTTTGAAAAAACTGAAGCGGTTAATAATCAAATTATTGTTAAAAAGAAAAACTCAAAAAAATCATAATTCTTAATAACTCTGTGAAGGTAACGGGGGCTTGTATGCTGATTAAAGATAAAGATATTCTTGTTGATGATGAAAAAAAAGATATTTCTGCTGCAAATATAAAAAAGGATAAAGTACAAAAACCTAAAATTGATAAGACTAATATGAGTTCAGCTTGGGGAGATGCTTTTGATTATTATCTTCTGGGTGTTACTGAAAAATATCTTCGTTTTCGGGGGAGAGCTACAAGATTAGAGTTTTGGGGATTTATGGCTTCCGCTGCGCTTATTTGGATACCTTTTTATTTTATTTGTGAATATGTTGATATGCCTTTACTTCCTTATTATTTCGCGGTTGCCACTTTTTTACCGACTCTGGCTGTGACAGCTAGAAGACTTCATGATACAAATAAAAATGCGGTTTGGTTCTTATTACCGTTGGCTATTTTTGCTGCTTCCGGATTTTTTATTGGTTTATATCTAGCGTTGACCTTATTATTGCTATGGAGCATTTTTTTAATCAAAATACTCTCTGATAAAACTGATGAGAAAACTGGTTTTTATGGTGAACCAAATACAAATGATGAAGTTTATGGTGATGATTCTATTAGGATTATTAAAAAATTCAGAACAATCGCTATTAGCATCTTATTTATTTGGTGTATTGTTTCTGCTGTTAAGCTAGAAGATTGGTCTCGACAAGTTGAGCAGCGTGTTACTATTGATAATATTATGAAACAAGTTATTACCCAAGGAGAAAATGCTAATCTTTCTCCTGAGCAATTGCAAAAGGCTCAATCTCAAATGATTAATGTTCTTAAAGGGCTTAGTGGTAAAACTGTTTCTCCAGAAGATATTCAAAAACAAATTAATGATGCTATTAGCGCAGCTGCTCCTAATACATAGCTGAGGTGTGCTTGATGAAAATATACCGCAGGCTTTTATTGTTTTTCTTTATTTTCTGCGGAGTTGCTTTTGTTTGGTTTTATCATACTTCTTCTGCTTATTTTATTGCCGGACAAAATTCTGCTGAAATGACGCCTTATGTTCAAGCTCTTACTGATGGATTAAATCGCTCTCCATTCTTAGTGAAATTAAAACATAAAGATTGCGCCAATATAACTATTTATCCTGTAAATTGGTTTCTTAAAAATCAATTACCTGATTTATCTGCCCAAGAAAAGAAATGCGCTATACTCTGGTATGGATCTCAGCAGAATTTATTGAATGCTAATTTGTCTGAGTATTACGCGGTTTGGGCTTCTACTCCGATGTTGCAATCCTTTTTTAAATCTCTTCGCCTTTCAGCGCTCTATGTTCCAATCTTTTCTCTTGATAAAGAACCTACACCCATTACTTCTCAAAAATATTTTGCAGTTATCGGAGAACAACCTGCAATTAAAAATATCTTAGAGCGTTACAATTTACCGTTTAAGCAATATGATGTTGTTTCGGATATCCAAAATATTCGTCATGATTTGCCATATTGGCGTGCCGCTTTTGTGCAATCTACAAAGATTAACTCAGCTTCTATTGATATTCATCCGATTTTTTTAGACATTGCCCGAAATAAAATCCCTATCTTCGCACCTTGGATTTGGCCTAAAGAAGATACTATCAATTTATTTAATGATAGAATTTCTTTTTACCAAGATGAACTTGATTTTGAAACAATGCTTCATAATTTTTTACAAAATGACACTAAATTTAGTGAACGAGCTCAAGATGCGGCGATATTGGTTGAACGTGAATTTACTTTGCAACGTAATTTGGAGAGAATTCTTGCTCAAAATACCAATGATGATGCTTTAGCACAATTTTTCTCACCAACTCAAAATACCGCTACCATTAGCATTCCAACTGCTATTGGACACTATACTGCCGGTGATTACGCGCTTGCTCAAGACTTAGCTCATTATCTAAAACAAGATATGTCTTTCGTTGATTTTGTTTTTTACAATTCGCTCTATAGATATCCGTCTGAAACTAATATTCTCTTTCGTGGTTTTTTGCCACCTGAAGACTATAACTTGAAAGCTAATTACAATATTCTTTATCTGGCTTATGCTCAATTTGCACAAAATGAGACACAAGAGTTACTTCCTTCTTTTGAAGATTATCTGAAAACTTTGCAACAGTCCTCACCAAAAGTACAAGCAGTGATTGTTGCTTCTAAAAAAATCAGCGACGCACTCAACGCTCGTGGTGTCAAAACTTATTACATACCTCAGTTTACAAATACTTCTCGTTTCTATTACGATTTTGATGAAAAGCTCAAAAGCGAAGTATTGTTTGTCGGGATGAATAATTTTTATCGTACCGCCGTCCCTGCTCTACTTCAACGGGGCGTTAAAGTTGACGTGTACGGACCGAACTGGCCTCATGGTGTGGCAAAAACGGATTATGCCGATAATCAAATCTTGCGCAAATATTACAGTTCGGCCAAAATTGTTTTAAATGATACACGTGAAGGTATGAAACAATTTGGATTTATCAGCAACCGCATCTTTGACGCATCTGCGTGCGGAACTTTAGTTATTTCTGACTATATGCCCGAAATTGAACAAATTTACGGCGACAGTATTCCGATGTATCATAACGATGAAGAATTGTATGAACTTGTGCAGTATTACTTAACTCATGATGAAGAACGCATTGAAAAAGCGCAAAAAGCCCGCAAAATTACTCTCCGCAATTTTACTGCGGAAAAAGCAGCAGCTCAATTTATTGATATCATCCAAAGTCTGAAAAGTCGTTAATTGGGATTTAGAACTTCAGCTAGTTTTTGTGAGATGTCTTATTCCATAATCTTCCGATTTCGGGATGATGGTAGTAAATCCCTGTTTTTAAATTAATATATCCACCGTCTTTTAATGCTATCTCTTGCCCATCCAGTTCTATTTTTCCTTTACTGAATTTTATTCTTTCGGCATAAGTGCAACTCTCTTTATCACAAGTTAGCGTGTCTTTCTCGGGAACTTTGTATTTTCCTTTGGTCTTTTGCCCTGTCCACATCTTTTCTAAAAACTTATTTTTATGATAACGTGAGGCAACCAACTTCCCTTGATGATTTTTATAGGCATAGGTGCTTCCATATTTATCAAATACGAAGTCTGCTCTGGGGCTAAAGTATAGACTCATTAAACCAATAATTATTCCGGCTATCCCCCAGACGCGCCATTTTTCCTGCCAAATACATAGCCATAGTAATCCTAATGTCAATATCAATATTCCCCAATCTGGCAGAAACCCTACCCCTTCTCCGGTTTTGGAGCCAGGTAATTCCGTTACCCATGATGTTATATCATTAATAATCTCAATTCCTTTTTCAAACGGCTTTAATCCATATTCCCCCAAACCAAACGGTAAACTTATTAAAAACAGCAGCAAACAAGGCATTACCCAGAAACCGATTATCGGACCGGCCAACAAATTGCCTAAGCTCGTATAAACAGAGATTTGATTGAAATAGTACATGCTATATGGTAAGGTCATTAAGCTGGCTACTAAATCGGTTAATAACAGACCTATTATGTATGAGCCTAATTTGCCCCATAGACTTCGTTTATCAAACCATTGATGTATTTGGGCTGCATATTTTTCATAAAAGGAAACTAATCCTAGCACTGCGGCAAAAGACATCAAAAACCCAGGTGATACCACCGCTTCCGGAGTTATGGTCACTACCACAAGAACTGCAAACGCCCACATTCTTAATGAAATGGCTCGACGATTAAACATTATACCTATCAATACCAATGTAGTCATAACAAAGGCTCGAACACATGACACACTCTGACCGGATATTAAGAAATATATCAGCATAAATAAAATGGATACTCCAGCTGCCGGCTTGCGCAAATCATAACGTCCTTCTCCCAACGGAAATAAGCAAATCCTCACTATGAAAAATACCAACAATGCAATAATACTCATATGCATTCCCGATATAGACAAGAAATGCGCCAATCCTGACGTACGGTAATCTTCATTTAGCTTTTGAGAAATTGTACTACGATCGCCAATCGTTAACGCCTTTGCTATTGCTCCGGCTTCTTTATTATCGCTCTTTTCATCAATCAGATTCTTGATATATATTCGTACTTGCTCAATCTTATCGTCTATTCTCGTTTCCTCTTTGGGACATTCTATCTGAAACATCGGGCCGATTGTATAACCGGTACCGCTAATACCTTTATAGAAATTTGCTCTATCCATTTTATAATTGCTGAGCGGGTTGGGCGTAAATCCATGAGGTAATTTAGCCACTAATTCCACACATACTCCCGGTTTTAACCATGGTTCTGAATAATTTAGGCTAATTCTATATTCCCCTTTTAATTCTTTTTCAAAATTGTTTACGTCTGTCAGTAAAATTCGCGGGCGATTATTAGAATTGTAATCTAATACTTTAATTTTGCCTCGCAAGTAATTTATTTCCGGGAGATTGTTTTCAATGTTTTTGGCGCGATGCAATGCGTCTGCTTTTGCCATGCATAGTCCCAATAGGAAAACAAGCACATACGTCAGTAACTTAAATTGTCCGTCTTTGCGTCTGGTTAGCCATAACAGTAACAATACAGCTTCTAGATATCCGACAATCACCCAGGTTGATAATTCCCATGGAAATGCAAAATAAAACGCCGCACCTAAAGCATAGCTCACCGCATACCAGATTATCAGACTTTCCGCCTCGTTTTGATAGTTCTCTGCCGCATACAACTTAAGACGCAGCCATTGTTTTCTTAACCACCAAATCACTATTTATGCCTTATTTTTAATTGCCGCAAAAATAATTTGTGCTGCCTTTTCACTCGGTTTCAACTCGCCGACACCCATCACTTGACAAAGTTTATCCATCTTGTGATTAAACTCTTTGCGAATTTCATCTATATCTAAATATGCACCGATTGTGTCGGCTATCTTTTGTGCATTACAATCTTCTTGCAATAACTCCGGAACCACACTTTCATCTAATAAGATATTCGGTAAATTTACCGATTTTATTTTCAACAAATGGCGTGCTAACCAAGCGGTTAACGGTGCAACCTTATAGGCTATAATATGCGGAATTTTCATAATTGCCAATTCTAAGGATACCGTACCCGATGCTGCAATTGCAGCCGTTGCTTTTAACATTGCCTCACCTTTTTCTTCTCTGCCATGTAAAACTTGGATGTTTTTCACATTCTTTTCGGTCAAAATCCGCTCTACACGCTTTTCTACCGTTTTAACCGTTGGCAAGACATACATCAAATCGCTATATCTTTTATCCAATTCTTTCGTCGCATCAACAAATGTCGGCAATAACTTCTCCACTTCATTGTGGCGAGACCCCGGTAAAATTAAAATCAAACGCTTATCTTTTGTATCTATATTTCCGCTTGGCTTTAACTCTCCGCTAATCAACGGATTTTCTATGACCGGATGTCCGACGCAATCGGCTTCTAAATGATATGGCGTAAAATATGCCGGTTCATTGGGGAACAATGTCAACAAACGATCAATGTATTTATACATTGTCTTGGCTCGGCCCTTTTTCCATGCCCAAACTTGTGGTGCTACGTAGTGCATCTGCAATACTTTTATGCCTTTTTTACGCAAAGCTTTGTGCACACGTTCCGAAAAGCTCCAGCTATCTATGGTGACCACCACATCAGGCTTTTTTTCGGCGATATCATTTACGGTTTCTTTGATATGGCGCAACACTTTAGGAATGCTTGGTATTACCTCTGCCAATCCCATAACCGCCAAGTCTGTTATATCAAACAAGGAGGTTAATCCCTCTTTTTCCATATTTTCCCCACCAACACCGGCAAATTCAGTTTCTGGCGATATCTTTTTCATCGCATGCATTAGACGTGCCCCCAACATATCTCCGGATGGTTCTCCCGCTACTAAATATATCAGCATTCTTCATACTCCGTCGGAATTATTCCTTTAATAAACATTCCATATTTATCGGCCAATTTTATCACTTCTTCTTCATTGACAATCAGCGTATTACCGGCATGAACCGCAATCCCTTTAAAACCGCTTTTATACGCATTTTCCACAGTTCTTGCACCAATGGTCGGCAAATCAATTCGCATATCTTGCTGTTGTTTACGCAATTTTACCAATATCGGCTTTTTGCCTTTGCGCACATATTCCGCACACCTTTTGATTAGTTTATCAGTGCCTTCTATCCCTTCCAGCCCCAAAACCAGACCTTGTTGAATTACGACAGACTGACCGACATCTAATTTTCCCAACGCCGTTGCTACTTCTACCCCACGGCGAATATCCTCTTCATCTTCTTTATCCGGCTTCTTTTTTGTCAGTACGCCGGTATGCGCCAACAAATCAGGAACAACTTCATGTATCCCTACCACTTTCATCCCATCACTCTCTATCTCTTTAACTAGCGCACGCAAAATACCATCATCTCCTAAAGCTTTGGCTCCCAATTTTGCGAAGAAAGCGGCGGTTCTTAAATCTGGCACCAATTCAGCAAAAGTCGGGCGTTTAATTGTCCCTATTAACACAATCTCTTTCACACCCTCTTCTTTAAAACGCTTAAAACCAGTTCCAGCTTGCCCTATTCTTATCCACTCATGGGCAACATCCGGCGTAAATATATGTTCATCGGCATTGCCCTCTATCGCCAAAGCATAATATGGGCGTGAATGTTTTTGACACCACTCTATCACTTTATGTGGCAATTCCCCACCACCGGCGATAATTCCTAATTTTCGTTCAGGATTATGATTTATCTCATAATTATCATCTGGAGTTTCTTGCTCTTTCATCTGCTTTCAGACCTTTCTGTTGCTTTAGGACTGCTTTATTTTTAACATATCAAAATTTTTATGCAAAATATTAAAAAATATTATTGACAATTATTTTTTTTGAGTATATATGTTTCTCTGTTCGTGACATACATATTTATCGCGGGGTAGAGCAGCCCGGTAGCTCGTCAGGCTCATAACCTGAAGGTCGTAGGTTCAAATCCTGCCCCCGCAACCAATATGAAAGGCTTGAAAATACTTGTTTTTAGCAGTTTTTCAAGCTTTTTTTCTTTGCTTAGCGATGTTCTTTTGAAGTGCTCTTTTTTCTCTTTTTTCCTGTCTGTTCTTGTTTTTCTGCTACCTATTTGCTACCTCAAACAAAAAGTCATTATAAACTAATGCAGTTTATTTTATCTATTTTTTAAGTTCAATTTTAACTTTGCCGTTTGTTTGGTTTTGCGATTCGTTTATATCCGTTTGCGTCTCGTTCAAAAAAATAAATTGACTTTTATTTTTTTTCGTGCCATCGTGCTACCTGACAGGATTATTAAAATGAAACAAAAAATTACAAAAACACTTATCGAGGGAGCGCAGGCCCTCAATAATACCGAGCTTAAGATATGGGATACAATTCTCTCAGGTTTTTTTGTGTCTGTTAGACCATCTGGGAGAAAGAGTTTTTATGCCTATTATCGGCTCAGAAATCATAAGCAGCAAAAAATAAAACTTGGCGATTTTCCAGCTATGACGGTTGAGGAGGCGCGCGAAAGATATAAAGAGCTGACGAACCAAGCTTTTGGCGGTATTGATCCGGTGGCGGCTATTCGTGAACGCGCAAGGATGGACGAGCCAGATCCTGCAAGGAACGGAACCGTCAACGACCTCTATGAAAAATATATGGCCGAGCACGCTATCCATAAAAAAACATCATCAGCTCTTAATGATCAAGGATATTGGAACAACCACATATTGCCTTATATAGGGAATAAACGCGTGCGGGAGGTAACGCGCGGGGATATTTCCTTCGTCCATAATGCTATCGCCCAGAAAAAAAACCGAAAGGGTGAATTGATGACTGTGACGGCTAACCGCGTCTTGGAAGTATTGAGTAAGGCTTTTAACCTTGCAGAAAATTGGGAATGGAGACCTGAAGGGACAAATCCGTGCCGGCAAATAAAAGATTTTGCCGAAAAAAAGAGACGTCGTTATTTGGCGGCTGAAGAATGCGTCAGTCTTTATAACGTGCTTGTCGAATATTTGAAGTCGGATAGTTATCGTAAGCGCCAGGTTGCAAATCTGGTCATGTTATTGTTATTTACCGGAGCTCGCAAAAATGAAATGATGCGGGCAAAGTGGGCTTATATTGTACCGGAGCGCAGCGTGATGGCTCTACCTGATACGAAGTCAAACGAGCCGCAGGATATCCAACTAAGCATTGAAGTTTTAGAAATTTTGAAGCGAGTTAGAGACGACCAGCAGAAAAATGGTCGCCCTGGCGAGTATATTTTTGATGGTCATAATATTGGACAACCTTTGAAGGATGAAGGTCGCCACTGGGATAATATTCGCGCTGAGGCAGGTCTGAGAGATTTCTGTTTGCATGATTTGCGACATAGCTTCGCCTCGTTTATGGCTGTAACAACCGGATCAAAGATTATGATACAGCAATCTCTGCGTCATGCTGATCCGAGCACTTCCGACCGTTACACCCATTTAATCAATGATCCGCTTAGAGTTGCCGTTGGCCAGACTTCTTCAAAAATAAAAGATGTTATGCACGGGAATAAGATTGTTAATTTTGAAGATGCGAAAAGACGGCAGATGGAAGTTATCGCTCGCGGCTTAGTTTCCGGGGCATCTGCTTAATACTGTTCAAAAATTTTACAATTCCTTCTTTGGCCAAAAGATCAGCCATGGCGTTGTTGATGGCTTTGAATTGATAGTGTCCGGTGTGCGCCTTGACTTTCTCTATTTTTAAATCCTGCGGGGCGATTTGATTGATGCGGTATGCCCATTTGCGACATTCAAGTCGATTTTTCTGCTGTTTTGGCGTGAGGGGGCGGTCTTTGACATTGTCGGAAATGTAGGCAATGGCGTTTTGGCTGTCAGTGTAGAGTGTATGCGGTCCAGGATATTCCCTGATGAGCTCAAGGGCGTAATATATGGCGTAGAGCTCACCGATGTTGTTGTTTTCGGTTTTAATCCATTTTGAAAAGATGCGGCGTTGCTGTCCACAGATAATGACACAACCGATTCCGGCAACCCCGTGTTTTTCGTTGAAGCTGGAATCGGTGTATATTATCATTTTTCACACCTGCAGGCTTTGATGACGAGTTCCTGACAGTCAAATCCGTTTTCAAGGTCAAGAACGGTTTGTCCGCGTTCGCAGGTATTGACCGGACAGCAGTTGACAGGCACATATTTAATGTTGGCCGCGCAGCTGGCGACGGCAAGCACTGAGGTCAACAGAATACAGAGCTTTACAATCCGCATTGAGGTTTGCCTCCCTTTGTTTGAGTTTTTGCTTTTGGTTTTCGAGCGTTTCGGTGTTTTCAATTTTGCACATGGCCGCCCGGACGGCTTTCTTTTGATAGATAGCTTCGGCTGCGGCATAGCCTTTGTCGTAGATGGACATTGCACCCCAGAAAAGCACGACAGCTACGATAATGACGACGGCAATAACGGCTCGTATTCTCATGCGTCCACCTCTTGAGCCAGCTGGACAAGCCGGTTTTTCCAGCCCTCGCGGAATGTCGGCCAGCTTTTGGCCTCGGTGTAGGCATAAAGCCGGTTAATCATAAAAACCGTGTAAATGCTGTTTTTTGCTTGACGGGCAGCGGCTCTGGTTTCCTGCCCGATGACACCGTCGGCCGTAATGCCGAGGCTTTCCTGCAGGATTTTAACCGCCTTTGTAACGCCGTGATTGACGGCGGTGTCAAACAGCATGATATCGAGCGGGTACGGGATTTCCTCGCACTGGGCTTTATCCCAATAATCGCGCTTGTATATGGCAATGGCGTCGGCTTTGGTCAGGCTGGCGATGTCAAGACCGGGATAGGCGGCCTGGCTGATGCCGTATTTGGTCAAACCTCCGGCATCGTCTTTGTGATCCGACAAAATGCCTTCTTTTTCAAGCGTTAAATTGACAGCAGTTTCAAAGTTATTCATAGCGGTTCTCCTTGATTTGCTGGCCGTCAAAAGCCAGGCCGGTGATGCGTCCGTTAATCATCAGGCCGAATTTTTCGACGTCCATAAACATTTCGTAAAAAAACACCCACCATGTTTTGACCACCTCGATCGACATTTCGTCGGATGACAGCAGCTCGCGCAACAGGCCGACGTGCGACGACATCCAGACCTTGAACATCTCATTGATGTAGGTGATTTTGTCCTCGCTCCAGTTTTCGCCGCTCAATTTTTGACGGACAACTTTTTGAACGGCGTCTATGGCACCGCAGGCAACATGATGGTGGGTTTTGCGGTAGCTGGTGAAGTCCTCGTTTTTGATTTTGCCCTGCCGATAGTCGTTATACATGGTGGTGAAGCCCTTAAAAAAAGCCTCAAACATGGTTTTGACAAGGTATTGATAGAAGCGGTTGCGACCGGGGTCTGAATCTATGCGCAAATCTGATATGCGACAAATTAATCCATATATTTTTTCGGCAAATTTTTCGTATCTCATGTCGCATAGTTCTATGGTTTCAAGTCTTTTTGCTACCTTGGTTCGGTATTTCTTTGAGAAATTATGCAGTATGAGAGATGCCAACCCTCGGAGCGGCTGTTCATACTTTATCCACGCCAAAACCCCCAAGCAAAAGAGAGTAATCATCAATAATAACCAGATAAACGGATTCCCGTTGGCTAGAAGATTGATGATATTATCCCAGTTGATTTTTATATCTGACATCTCTCTTTCTCCTTATTCGACCATGTCAGGAACAACTTCCATTTCTTCAAG
>CALXTN010000035.1 GCA_944391405.1 uncultured Alphaproteobacteria bacterium
GGGTGAACTTGGCGGTAATGTCGTCGCTGCCGGCACGGTTGATGAAGTGCTTGCCAATAAAAACAGCTTAACCGCACAATACTTAAATGGGCAAAAAGAAATTTCCGTGCCTCGTAAACGTCGTAAAGGTAATGGTAAATTTTTGGAATTAACCGGCGCTAAAACACATAACCTTAAAAATGTTAAGCTTAAAATTCCGTTGGGAACATTGACGCTCGTTACCGGTGTTTCCGGCGGCGGTAAATCTTCGCTTATCTTGGAAACGCTCTATAAAGCCCTGAATAAAGAGCTTAACGCTTCTCGTGAACCGACGGGGGTTTATGACAAACTTATCGGGCTTGAAAATATTGATAAAGTTATTGATATTGACCAATCTCCTATTGGGCGGACGCCACGTTCCAATCCGGCGACTTATACCGGTTTGTTTACGTATATTCGTGATTGGTTTGCCGAACTTCCTCTCTCTAAAGCGCGTGGGTATCAAGCGGGGCGCTTTTCGTTCAATGTTGCCGGCGGACGTTGTGAGGCGTGCAAAGGGGATGGCGTCACTAAAATTGAAATGAACTTTTTACCTGATGTTTATGTCGAATGTGAACAATGTCACGGTAAACGCTTTAATCGTGAAACGCTCGAAGTAACCTATAAGGGAAAATCCATTGCCGATGTTTTGGATATGACGGTTGATGACGCTCACGAATTCTTTAGCAATATTCCTTCGATTGCAACTCGCCTCGAATTATTGCAAAAAGTTGGTTTAGGCTATATTCGTTTGGGGCAATCGGCCACCACGCTTTCCGGTGGTGAGGCGCAACGTATTAAACTCTCTAAAGAACTCTCTAAACGGGCGACCGGCAAGACTATCTATATTTTAGACGAGCCGACGACAGGTTTGCATTTTGAAGACATCAACAAACTTTTGAAAGTGCTGCAAGCTCTGGTTGACCAAGGGAACACTGTAGTGGTAATTGAACATAACCTTGATGTGATTAAAGTGGCGGACTACATTATTGATATGGGGCCGGAAGGCGGAGACGGCGGCGGGCGTATTGTTGCCGAGGGTACTCCTGAGGAAATTGTTAAAAAAGCCAAAGGATATACCTATAAATATCTTAAGGGAAAAATCTAAGTAGAACCTTTATGCCAATTCTTTTTTTGACTCAGCAAAGGGGGATTGGGTGTTGGCTTTATTCTAAAAATGCCGATTGCTTAGTTTTGTGGCAAGTGTGATTGCCCTTCGGGGCGTTGAAAATTCTATTTTCAACGATGGATTGTTTTCTTGATGAGCTTTGGAGATTTTTTGCTTGGTTAACTTGAGGAAATAATTTACGCTTTTTTCTGCTTGCTCAATTTCCTTTTCTATGATATTCTTTTAGTATGTTAGTTTGGGGAGAAAAGGCTTGTTTGTAGATATTGAAGATTTTAAATCGGCGATTGCTGTTGAAAATATGCTCACCCCCTATAAGAAAGGGCGCTTATCTTCTGATAAAAAATCTCGTCTTCCTAAAGAGCCGATTACACCGAAAGTGTGTATGCAAGTGCTTCAATCCACCAACTATGCCCGAAATATTAAGGATATGCTTGTATGTATTGCCGATTTGTCTCTTTCTGAACAAATACGCTTTAAGGATGTGGTATTGGCAACGTTTACTCAACGTGAGCAACCTCAAGCCGTTTATGATGTGGGAAAATATTTGGCGCTTAATAGCGGTTATCAAAAAGAATTTGATGAAAAAAATGAGATAAAAGAAGGAGATTTCTTACTTTCTTCTCCGCAGCTCACTTATGGATTGATGACTGCTCATTATAAAATGCCACAGCAAGATTTAAAAAAATATCAAAAGCTTATTTGCTTACATGAAGAGGGGGTGTCTTTGGCTTCGATAAAAAATTTGCCCCCTTTGGTTGATATTTCTCGCTGTTTAAATGTGGAAATGTACCGTTGCGATTTAGCGCATTTGAGGGAGCTTAGACTTAAAGAGGGGATGGAACTTAACTTAAACGGTGTTCGGAATATACCTGAATTTCTTGATGTTTCTTGTTGTGCGGCGGTTGATTTTGGAAATGTTGATTTGACACCGCTTACGCAACTGAAATTTAGAAAAGGGGCGGAAGTTGTTTTCGAAAATGCTGAAAATTTACCGCCTAATCTTGATTTTTCTGATTGTTCATTAGTTAATCTTAATTATTGCGACTTACAAGATGTTAAAAATTTGAAGTTTGCTCGTGATGCCGAAGTTTATTTGGATGGAGCGTTTAACTATTGCGGTGATTTGGATTTTTCGACTTGCAGTGAGCTCAGTTTAGACGATTTTGATTTGGAAAATGTCGGGTGTATGCGCTTTAAAAATGAAAAACAACTTGATGATAGCGGACTTCAAATTTCTGATGATTGGCAAGGTTTAGTTATTTTTGCCAATAAATCCGCTCAGACTAAAACAATTTTGAAAATAACCGCAAAAAGTAAAGAGGGGCGGTAATCTTTTTTTGTTGCTGAATTTCTTTTTCTATGATATTCTTTTCTTAATATATAATTGGGGAGAAAATTTATGTTTATAGATATTACAGATTTTAAATCGGCTTTGGTGGTAGAAAATATGCTTACCCCCTATAAAAAAGGTCTGGTTATTAAAGGAGTTCGTCAACCAAAGCAAAAAATTACGCCGGAAGTGTGTATGGAAATTTTGAAATCTACCAACTATAAACGAAATATCCTTGATATGCTTAATTGTATTAAAGAATTGCCATCTTCTGAACAAGCGCAGTTTAAAGATGTTGTGCTTGCAACTTTTGATAATCGTGAACAGACAAACGAGATTATTGTTTTGGGTAAAAAACTGGCAGTTGCTGGTAATTATGAGGCAGAACTCGGAGATGTTAGTAAAATTCATGAAGGTATATATTTCTATTCAGCTTCTAGTCTTAAAAAGGAATTGAGAACGTCTGAGGGGGATTTAAGTGCTGAATATTTAGCTAAGTATGGACAGCTTGAAAAGGTTGTGTGTTTGAATCAAAATATGTTTGTATGGGAAAAAGTTCAAGCTAATCCTAAAACTATTGAAGTTCCTTATGCTAAAAGTATTGCTTTTAGAGATTGTGATTTGAGCAATGTTCAAGAAATATTACTTAATGATGATGTTAGCCTTCTTTTAGACGGGGTAACTAATTTTCCGGCAAATTTTGATGTTTCAAAATGCACTTCGTTTGATGCAACAGCTTCTGATCTTAGCAGATTGTCCGATTTATCTTTCAAAGACGGTGTTTCCGTTTGTCTTAATAATATAGATAAATTTCCTCCTATGGTTGATATGTCCGGATGTGCGGAAGTTAAATGTGTTGATGTGCATTTTCGCGACGTGCAAAGTTTACGCTTTAATAAGGTGCGTTCGATTGATTTTTATGAAGTTTATGATTTTCCTTCTCAGCTTGATTTGTCCTCAAGTTCGGGTGTGCAGATTGTGAGTAGTGATTTCGGCGGAGTGGAAAATTTACAGCTTCAAGATGGTGCAACGGTTGATTTTCATAATTCGTATAATATGCCGGAAAGTCTTGATGTATCGAGGTGTTCTTCGGTTAATTTACATGGATGCTCTTTAGGTAAAGTTCATAATTTACAATTTAAAGAAGGAATGTATGTTGATTTGGGCTCCGCTACTCTTCCGCAAAAACTTGATTTATCTATGTTTGATGAAATAAAATTAGGCGGTTGTAATTTTGAGTATGTTAAAAATGTTCGTTTTAAAGAAGGGGCTAAAGTTCTATTAAATTCCGCTTATAATTTGCCTGAAAATCTTGATGTTTCCATGTGTTCTAAAGTCGAACTTGAACGGTGTGATTTAGGTAATGTATCCAATTTACGCTTTAGAGATGGCGCTGATGTTGATTTGGCTTATGCCAGAAACTTGCCGCAAGATTTGGATGTTTCCATGTGTGACAAGGTTTCATTACAAGGACTTAACTTGAAACAATTTGGACATTTACGTTTTAAAGACGGTGCTGAAGTTAATCTGAATATGGCTAAGGAACTTCCGGCTGGTCTAGATTTGTCTCAGTGTGCGAAAGTGGATTTGGGTGGATGGGATTTAAGAGAACTTCATGGTTTACGTTTTAGAGAAAATTCTACAGTTGTTTTGAAGTATGCGAAAAATTTGCCCGCAGATTTAGATGTGTCGCAGTGCGCTAGCGTTAATTTTGAAGATTGTGATTTGAAACATCTTAAAAATCTACGCTTCAAAGAGGGATCTACAGTTATTTTCAAAGATGCCAGAGGTTTGCCGGAAGTGCTTGATTTATCGAATTGTTCAGATGTTCAATTTGGACGTTTTACCAATTTTAAGGGTGTGGAAAAGGTTATTTTCAAAAATGAGGAACAAAGAAGAAATGCTTGTTTTTTTCATTTGAAAGTTGATGAAGATAAAATTGTATATACCGACGATTTACCTCAGGCTGATTTGACCAATATGGCCTATATGGCGAAAACAAAAGGCGGGCGGTAATTTTTTGATTTTCGTTGGGTTTGGGGGGAGGTTTGCTTTTGTCTGGGATTATTCTTCCATATACCAATATTTCTGTTGCCTTGCCATTTCATAAGCCTTTGCGGTTGCTCTTAAGTAAAGCTGATATTTTTCTTGATTTTGAATGGTGAAATCTTTGGGGTAGGGATTGTCCAACAGCTCTTGTAAATCGTTGTTGATGATAACTTCTTCGGGGAGAAAATGACGGCAAAACGCATATCGTGCGGCAATTAAGTTATCTGTATCGTAACCGATTATGCGTAGTAACTCTGTTTCATTTTTTGATGGATGTCTTTGTTTTAAATTCGGCCAGACACCGTAGCCTTTGCGATATAATTTATGCCAGTAAAAGCCACATCCGGGGTCAATCTTGCGGGCAGGTGCAATATCCGAATGTCCTAAAATATTTTCGGGACGGATGTGATACTTATCGCAAAGTTTTTCTAATATGCGGGTTAAGGCTATATATTGCTTACGGGTAAAGTCTTCTTTTATTTGTCCTAAATTTGGAGCTTCTAACTCTATGCCGATGCTCGTTTCATTTAAGGATTTTTCTTCACTTTGTTGCCAATGGCTCTCGCCACTGTGATAAGCGACGCGTTCAGGCGGACAGTTTTCGATAATCTTACCGGTTTGCGAAATGATGTAATGGGTGCTTAGTTTATATTCATCTAAAATTTCTATTTGTTTCTCCGGAGTAAATTTGGAGCAGTGGATGATGATATAGCGGATTTTTCCGCTTCTTTCACGGTAGTTTTCGCTGTGATTGATGATGATTTTTGATGGCATGGACGGCTCCTTTTATGATTATTTTGAGTATTATATTAATTTGAGGTTTAAAAAAAACTTTACAAACCTAACTTTTTTACGTATCTTGCGGTATCTTGTTTTTTTGAGGAGTTTTGTTATGCGTGCGGAATTTTATAATTTGATTAATGAAATTAAAGCCAGTGCTGAGATTTTGCGGAGGTCTCTTTGACTACGATAATGCAAAGCAACGCCAAGAAGAATTAAACGCGTTGACCGCGGATCCGAAACTTTGGGATGATCAGGAACAGGCGATGAGGTTGACTGGCGAAAAAAATGTTTTAGATGAAAAAATCGCTTTTTATGAAGATTTAATCGCTGATTTGCAAAATTCTGAAGAAATGGTCGAAATGGCCGAAGCCGAAAATGACGAACCGATGTTGGCGGATTTGTTTGCGCATCTCGAAAGCTTAAAAAATGATGCCAAAATGCACGAGCTTGAAGCGCTTCTTTCCGGCGAGATGGATGCTAAGGACGCTTATCTTGAAGTGCATGCCGGTTCCGGCGGTACGGAAGCTCAGGATTGGGCGGAAATGCTGCTTCGTATGTATTCTCGTTGGGCGGAAAAACATCATTATAAATTGACATATGTTGAAGAAACCGAAGGCGAAGTGGCGGGGCTTAAATCTGCAACGGTTAAAATATCAGGTCATAATGCATACGGTTGGCTCAAAGGAGAGAGTGGCGTGCATCGTTTGGTGCGTATCTCTCCGTTTGATAGCAATGCCAGACGCCATACAAGTTTTGCCTCTATCAATGTTTATCCCGTTGTTGATGATTCTATCCATATTGAAATTAATCCGGCAGACTTAAAAATGGATACTTATCGCTCATCCGGTGCGGGCGGACAACACATCAACAAAACAGAATCAGCCGTGCGTATTACGCATATTCCGAGCGGAGTGGTCGTATCTTGTCAGACCGAACGTTCGCAATTCGCAAACCGTGACCAAGCGATGAATATGTTAAAAGCAAAACTATATGAAATTGAACTACGCAAAAAAGAGGCCGCTGCTGAGCAAAAATGGGAAGATCAGGGGGATAATGGTTGGGGATATCAAATTCGTTCCTACGTCTTACAACCCTACAAGATGATTAAAGATTTGCGCACCGGTGCCGAAACTTCTGATGACAGAGGAGTTTTGGATGGCGATATTGATATGTTCTTGTCGGCTTATCTCTCGCAAAAAGCCAGTTAATTTCTGGGAGATTTATGTTACAGCGGTGTGTCGATGGTAGACATATCGCTGCTTTTTTTATGGGGATTTTTTGTTGCTTTAAAGGGGAAATTATGATATATCTTCTTAAATCCGTTTAATAAAAGCTTGTAAATGTTTGTTTATATTGAAAATTTTAAATCGGCGATTGCAGTCGAAAATATCTTAATCCCCTATAAAAAAGGGCGCTTGAGTGATGATAAAAAATATCGTCTTACCAAAGAACCGATTACGCTCGATGTATGTTTTGAAGTGTTGAAATCTACAAACTACGCACGTAATATCAATGATATGCTTCTCTGTATTTCAGAGCTTCCTGTTGCCGAGCAGGCTCGTTTCAAAGAGGTGGTACTTTCGACTTTTGAACAAAGGGAGCAGCCAGACTGTATTTGGAGCTTGGGCAATGATATGGCAATTCTCGGAGATTACCAAACAGAATTGGATAAGTTGCGCAAACTTGGTGAGGGGGTGTTTTTGCTGTCTTCTCCAAAACTTTCTCGTGGATTTCGAGGCTGGGAGATAAATGATTTGGATTTATGCGCATTTGATAAATTGATTTATTTGAATTGTGGGATAGTTTGGTTACAAAATAAAGAAAAGTTGCCTCATGTTATGGAATTTCCACTTTCTGATGAGGTTGATTTTAGCGGTAGTGATTTTGCGGGTGTTAAAAGTGTGTTTTTTCGAAAAAAAACTAAAGTCAAACTCAAAGATGTGCGCAATTTGCCCGAAAATCTGGATGTTTCCAATTGTGCGAGAGTGGTGGTTAATGATATTGAACTTGCAAAAACTGATTCCTGCTTGAAAAGTTGGAAGTATCATTCCGAAACGATGATTTTGTGTATTAGTCGAAGTGATTTATCCGGCGTGTGGGATTTTTCTGCTTTCGGAGAAGTGAGAATTGAAGAGTGCAATCTGGAACAAACCGAAAACTTTTTGTTTCGAGATGGGGCGTCGGTTATTTTCTACAGAGTTTTTAATATTTCTCAGCAGTTGGATTTTTCTAAATGTCAAAGACTTGAATTTGCATTCTCTGATTTAGCTGGGGTATCTGATATTCGGCTTAAAGATGATGGGGAAGTGTATTTTATTAATTCTAAAAATTTGCCACCTAATCTTGATGTTTCTCGTTATCGGGTGGTGGAGATGTCTTATTGCGATTTGAGCAATCAACAGAATTTACACTTCAAAAAAAATGCTGAGGTTAATTTTCAACGGACAGAGAATTTGTCCCCTGATGTAGATTTTTCTGAGTGCCGCAAGGTGGTGCTTGATTCCAGTGATTTGGCCGCATTCAAAACTTTTCGTTTTCAGAATGGGGCTGAGGTTAGAATGTGGGGCGCTAAAAATATCAATGCTAACATTGATTTTACCCCTTGCGAAATTGTGTTTCTTCATAGCGCAGAGTTTGGAAATGATGCGTGGTTGATGTTTAAAAACAGAAAGCAATTTATCTCTAGCGGAATAGATATTAAAGATGGTTGGAAGGGAAAGTTTTATTTGGGCGATACTTTACAAGGACAAATGATGAAATTGTTTAAGCAATATCAGCGATAATTTTTAATGCAATTGCTGGCCTTTTTTGACTAATCTGCTGCTTTTTACTTTTTTTTGCTTTAGTTATGCACAATTTTATGCACATTCAATTTAAAATGCGTTGAAAAATTCGTTTTTATCCTTTATCTATTCCTCCGTTGTTTGTGATTAACTCTGTTGGATGCAGGTGTAATTCAATGGTAGAATGAGAGCTTCCCAAGCTTTTAATGCGGGTTCGATTCCCGTCACCTGCTCCAAATTCTCCCACATCTCCGTACTCTCTCTTAGTGCAGACGTTTTTTGCGTGAGCGAAATTTTGTGCGCCGGATGAGAGCGGGGAATTTTTTTATCCGCTTTTGTGTATAGATAGGGAGGAGCTTTCTTTAGGCTTTAGGGCTGTTAATCTTCATCTAAGAACTTTGCAATCATTTCATCAACCATGGAAGTGTCTTCGTGCTTTATGGGCTTTTTCGGCTTTGTATGTTTGTTATTTTCAGGCGAGGGGAGCGCTTGTAACTTTTGCGGTTGGCGATTTTCTATATACTCCTGCTCGGCAACCGAATCGAGCCATGGCTTGTTTTGCGAGGCTATGCGCGCGTTGGTTTCTTGATAATTTTGCGGCTTCGGAAATGAATTGTAATTCATCTCGTTATATCTGGGTTGGGGCTTATTTACCACCAGACTGCTTAAATCGGCTTTGAACGCTTGCTCCAATATTTCTGACGCGCTTAAGCCGGAATTTAACATTTCATTTGCGGTTTGTTGCGCTACATTTCTTACCAACGTTTTTCTAAATTCTAAGTCTAATTCCTGATTTTTATGACGTTCATCACGATTGCGCTGCTCTTGCATCTTTCTTTCAAAACGGGAAAACTCATTTTCCGGCGCACCGCCTCGTTGATAATCTGGCAAAGTCAATAAATTATTCTTATAATCCATTAAGGTTCTAATGCCGTTATTATCATATGCTCGATATATCAGCCAATCGGTTACCAACTCTTCGGTAATCGCCAATGGAATAATTTGGGGCGGAATGCGATTAAACTTTATGACTGTATCGCCATCCGCATTTTTATCGGTGATTATGTTCATCTCAAAAAATTGATGATTCCAACTATATGGACAGGATGGATCTATCAAACGATACGATATCAACATCCCCATTAGCGCCGTCTTCATTTCGCGCAATGCTACAAAGCCTAATTGAAACGGATTTCTTTTTACTTCAATATTGTGTATCGCTCTTTGGCAGCAGAACAAGTGAAGTCTGTATAATTGGCGGATTGTTCCCTCCGGCACATCAGGATAAACATGTATCGGATGATTGACGGCTTTTTCCACAAAGTCGCGCAAAAACATTTTTTTACGTTGCTTGACGGCGGGTAGGGTGCGTATATCCGCTTCTTCCACGGCGGCAGCCATTGTGACATCGGTACGCATTTGTTCCCATAAAGTTACCGGTAGTGATGTATCTATTTCTTCCAGCTTATCCAGTAACAAGATTTCGGGTGATGTCAATTCTTTGCTTGCCATTTAATTTAATACCTTAATAAGAGTTTGTTATGCGTCGGAGTGTAGCATATTTTCGGGCTTGAGTCAATATGGCAAACAAGCTTTTTTTTGCTTTTTTTACATTCTGATAAAATGCTTTTTTCTGTGGAAATTGTTGAAGATAACCGTGATTTTCGCTTGAAAATATTACCCTATGGGCTTATCTTATACCATAGTTTAGTTTTTTTAAGGATTGATTGATGAAGTTAGCAAAATTATTTGCCGTTGTTGGAGGGGGGGCTTGTTTGTGCGGGGCACTTTCCGCTATGGCTGCTCAGACTTCACCTGCTGCCGATGATGTGAAAAGAGTGGAAAATTATCTTAACTCTATTAAAACCTTGCGTGCGGATTTTGTACAAATCGCCAGCAACGGTGAGCAGGTTGAAGGACGTATCTACATTGAAAAACCGAATAAAATTCGTATGGAATATAATGAACCTTCTAATATCTTGATTGTCGGAAACGGCGATTATATCGTTTATTATGATAAAGAACTCGACCAAATTACCAATATTGATTATGAAGATATTCCGGCAGCCGCTGTTCTGGCAAATACGGTTAAAATTGACGGTAAAGAACTTAAAGTTACTGAATTTTATGAAGATCCAGGAGTTACAAAAATTGGTTTGCAATATGCTAACGCCGGTGATTTGGGACCGTTTACGCTTGTTTTTGCTAACAATCCGATGCAATTGAAACAATGGAAAGTGGTTACGCCGCAGGCTATGGAAGTTTCTCTTTCTCTTTATAATAGTGTTGCGGACGGTAAATTGGATGAGAGTTTGTTTAAGTTTAGTAAATCGCAAGAAACAGGAAGAAAAGACCGCTTTAAACGTAAGTAATTATAATATATTTTTAAAATGAAGAGCACTTTTTTAGTGCTCTTTTTTTACTTTTATGGAATTTGTCTTGATACTTGAGGAAATTATTTAGCGTGTGTGTTGCTGTTGCCATATAGGTATGTTGAAACGAGTGGTGTTTTCTTTCTTGGTTTCGTTGGTTGCTTTTTTGCCACTTAATTCATCCGGAGCTTGCGTGTTATCTTGGTGGGCTTTGATATGCATTTCAAAGCGTAGTTGTTTGACGGTGTTTTCTGGTGTTTGTTGGGGTGTTTCTCCTACTTGATTTTTTAATTCTTTTTTCAATTCCATGCGTTCGGCTGTGTCTGTTTGGAATTCCGGACGTAGGGGTGTGGAAATATAATCATCTGTATGAGCTTTTTTCGTTTTAATAGTGGCGTTTTCTGCTCCGTTGATTAAGCCCAATGTATCCCAGAAGGCGGCTTTTTGCGTGCCATCGGCGCCGGTGATGATTTCCGTCCCGAATTTTTTGCCGTCTAAGAGTAAATATTCGTGTAATGCACCATCTTTGGCTTCTTTTTGGATTTCCACATTATGCTGTTTTAAGTCAACTTCTTTACCTTTATCATATAACTTAAAGCTCTGAACTTTTCCGTCTTTATCTATGATGGAATATAAGCCGTGTGGCTTGCCGTCTAGTAAGGTTAAATCCAGAATTTCTCCGTTGGCGTTTTGTATTTGCATTAATTCCGCATTTTGGTATTTGTTATTAGGGATATCCATGGTTATTCCGCCATCTGAAAGTGTGTATGTTGTGTTTCGAGGGGATTGATACAGAGGTTCTATCTTCTGGGATTTCTCTTCTTCTTTTTGGCGAGCGAGCCATTCATCTTTTAAAATATCTGATTCCAAGTTCATAATCTTTTTTTCATATGGATCGGATAGGCGTTTTTTCTCTTGAGGATGTGTCTTGTAATATTCTTTCCAAAAATCTGCATCTTCTTTGGCTTTTTGGGCTCTTTCTTCTAAAACTTCCTCTTTACTCGTACCGTCTAAGGGTAGCTCAAACTCGTTCATATTAGTTATGAAATTATCAATGTTTATTGTTTTTCCTTGATTTTGTTTAACTGATTCGAGTAATTTTTGTCGTCCTTCTTCGGTTTGAGCTTCACTATAATGAGAAAGATTCTCTTTGGCGTTTTTGTACCATTCTTGGGTATCTAACGTTATAGTTTTGGCTTGTTCCATTAATTGGTTGAATTTTACTTCGTCTCCTGTTGGGCTTAATGTCCCGTTTTTTTCCCATATGTCAGATTTCATATCCAAGTAAACAGCAGTTTTTTCTTTTAAATCTGCTGCTATGAAATTAAATGCATAATTTCCCTGACGATTAAAACATATGTCTTCGGTAATGTTTTCTTGTAAACCTTGTGTCATTATAGCTGTTTGTATGACTTTTTCAGCTTGTTCTTGCGATAAACCGCTTACATCTAAACTTTCCGCTAACTTGAAAGGACCTTCACCTTCGTTCATAAAAGCAATTAATTTTTGTGGTTCGGCTCCTTGTTGCAATAAATTATCCGCTGCTTTGATGGATTGATTTTCTAACACCATAACCTTATGTTCACCATATTTGGTAAAATCTATGCCACCAATTTGGTAAATATCGTGTATTTCTTGTTCAAGTGCTGCAGGATTGGATTGCGCGTTATTACCAACACGATTTAGGTATGACATGCTTAATTGTGTCCATTGTTCTTTATATCCATCATCGTTGGGATCGGCACGGTAGGTGGTTGCATCGTTCTTTATAAACGCCATTTCTTTATCAAAATCCGTGCTTTTATTGCTGTCAGGCTTTATTTTTCCTTCTTTTATCGCTGATATATAGGAGCGATGTTCTTCATTTTGGGCATATTTTTTTATTATTGCCTCTTTTTCCGCTTGGGTTTTTGCGGCACGGTATTGACGGTGAATTTCTAGTTTTTCGGCTATCAACGCCGTAATTTCGTCGTGTACATCTCTTTGATAATTTTCATTTAGGTTCATATTGGCAGATCCTAAATGCTTTTTGCTGCGATTGATTTGGTGTTGTGATTCATGTATGATTTGTAATTCCTCGTCATTTTGTCTAGGAGTATTCTTAAATCCAAAATCACTCCATTGCATATCGCCTTTTTTGATATAAATTTGATCATCTTTAGAGTTATAGTAGGCTGAAGTGTTACCGACCATTTGTACTGAATCATTGCGTACAGTGATTGTTTTTGTATATTGTTTAACATTTTGAGAGGTTGATTGCATGTTTTGCGCAGAAATAGGGGACATACTTGCTGCGCCGATGGTGATACCTAGCGTGGTTTGTTTGATTTTATCTTTTAATGACATTTTAGCCTCCCGACAATAATATCCCATCATTATTCTTTATCAGAATAACATATTTTTGATGACGGGTCAATGGTTTTTTAGGCGAGTACTTTTATAAACCGTAACTGCGGCGAAGGCTTTGTGCTCCACCCTCATTTATAATTAGCATTATCCAATTTTGGTGAGAAGATATGACTGGAATGGGGGAGAAGGATTTTTCTTGCAAAAATAGCTGCCAAGGCATGATGGATATGGCGGTGCTGTTTGGGTGCGGCCAACCGGAGGTTTGTCTGATTTGGGTGGCAGTTGGTGCATCCGGCTTTAGCGTGTAGACATAGGAAGTCGTGTCAGCAAAGTCTTTGGGGGCATAATAGTTCCACATAACTCCAGTATTTAGCCCCGGAACGT
>CALXTN010000036.1 GCA_944391405.1 uncultured Alphaproteobacteria bacterium
GTTGCAACACCTTGCATGTCTAACAGTTTATATGCTTTTTACTGTCTTTTTGCAATATACAAGCTTTTAGCGTATGTTCAAGGCCTCGGCTGAAAGGCTAAAAGAGTCATTTTGTCCAATATGATTTTCGAACTCTCCGGCCACCTAATCAAGGTGGTTTTTTAGTTGTCAATAAATGCAAATGTGGTTTAGGAGAGAGCACATGGAACAAAAAACAAATAACACAAATGATGAAAATTCAGAACAGAATTTTAAACATAAACTTAAAAATTATATCGCAAGAGAAAAGAAACAATTGATTTTTTCAGCCACTGTTCTTCTGTTTATTATAATTTCGATTCCAACAGGAATATTCAAAATCTTGTTTTCAGAGTCAGATACATCATCATGTCGAGCTTTGTTAAAAACTATGGATGATATAGAGCAAATAGAATATGTTGATACGAAAGAATGCGGTCGAGGACGGTCTATTTTGCGGTATAATGTAACAGATTCTGAAAATGAAAAAATGGGAGTATATTGTTTGAGCTCTACTTTTCAGACGGTTTCATTACCCAAATTTTATGGGAAAGTAACTTGTAATAACTATGAGCGTTCCTTTAACGAAGCGTCCAATATGGCAGAAGGTAATATCAGTAGTGATAACTATATGAGATTTCTGGCAAACGCAATGGTTGAAGATGACGGATATTTTAAAAGTGATGAACAAATAGCAACAGAAAAAGAAATTATGAAAGAGGTTGAAAAAAATCCGTTACTTTATGTAACTCCAATGATTTTACCATGTCATAACGAATACGTCATTTATTATAAAGATGGATTTTTGGGGAATGATTACATTGGATTTTGGCAACCTCAAACAAAAGAGATAGACAGTTATCCGCTTCAGATTTTATCTTTTTTCTATGGAGTTAGTGTAACAGAAGGAAAATGTCCATCACCGGAACAAATAGCGAAAATTAAAGATTCTAAAAATCATAAGTTAATTCCAGACAATGACACCAAAGAAAAATTATCTGATGCAGAATTATGCATGAAAGCTATATTGAAAGAAGGAGAAGAATTGAAAATGAAACAAGTAAAAAATGATCCAATAAGTTTTGAAACTTGTCCTGACGGAGCAAAATTAGCATACAGCCAAAATGTAAAAGATGAATTTTCCGATGGCTTTTATTGTGCAATTCTTAATGAAAATGGGAAAAGAGTTGCATATGTAGAAGATAGCGGAACAGCAAGAGCTTTGTGCTGTGTCTGGGAATTGACATGCGAATATTATCGTTATGGAATTAAAGACGCATATGGAAGACAAATTCGAAAAGGTTACACAGAACAAGATTTACTATAAAAAAATTAGCCCCGATTCTCATTCGGGGCTTTGTTTAATGTTCCGCAGCGATATAGTGATGATGTCCAGATTTTGATTGAGCACATTTCCCACCATATGGCTGCAAGCTTTTATGTCCGCAAAATTGACATATATAGCCTTTAGGTTTCATGATATACTTAGTTAATCTATCTAAAATTTTACGAATTTCTGTAATTTCACTCATAGCAATATCCTTTGTAAAGTAATTATTGATTTACAAAACAAAATTATTATTTTTAGTCGATTTCCTTATCAGCCAATGAGTGGATTTATATTACATGTATCATTTGTTATTATTTTATTGAATATACGTTGGCTGATAAGGAAATCGCATAAATCGCAATTTATATATAACGCGTCGTAAAATTAACGCGACGACATCGCTGATGAAGGAAAATAAGGTTAACGATTTATGTTAGAAAGTGGCAGATATCTTTTTAATTTTGTTGAAATGAAATGTTTTGCAATTTAGAATAGAGCAAAATTTGTTATGGAGTATAAAATGGCTATTAATGGGAATAAAAATGATTTATTGTGGGATGACAATCCCATTGATGTAACCTCTGATGCAAACTTTATTTGGAGTATTGCAAACAAATTACGAGGTACATATATGCCGGACAAATACGGCGATGTTATTATTCCCATGACAATTTTACGTCGTTTAGAATGTACTTTAGAAGCAACAAAAGATGCTGTTGTTGCTTTATATGAGAAGAAGCCATCTTCACTAAGACAAGAACTAGAAAGAGCCTCAGGTTTTCAATTTTATAATACAAGCCATTATACACTTAAAGAGCTTCTAAACGAAACAGATAAACTGGCTGAAAATTTTGTGAGCTATATTGAAGGATTTTCTGCCAATGTCCAAGATATTCTGAAGCAATTAAAATTAGCAGAACATATACAAACAATGGATGATGGAGGTTGTCTTTTAACTGTTGTAAAAGCTTTTTCAGAACTAGACTTACACCCATCTCGTTATGATTCAATAAAAATGGGGTATATTTTTGAAAATCTGATTGGTCGTTTTTTCCAAAATGTGGATGCCGGACAATATTATACTGGACGAGATATTATTAAATGTTTAGTTTCTATCTTAACAGCAGAAGGTAGCGATGATATTTTTGAAGACCACAAGGTTATTACCGTTTGCGACCAAGCTTGCGGTACTGGAGGAATGTTATCAACGGCCTTTTCTTACTTAAAACACGTCAATCCATCGGCGGATGTCCGTTTATTTGGGCAAGAGTATATGGGAGTTTCCTATGCGATTGGTTTGGCAGAAATGCTAATTAAAGGACAAGATGCACGTAACTTCCGCCATGCAGATACATTTAAGGTTGATTGTTTTCCAGAAACAAAGATGCGCTTTGTTATTGAAAACCCACCTTTTGGCACACCTTGGAGCGGTAAAGATGCTAAAGAAGGACAAGAAAAAGCTGTAAAAGAAGAGTTCGACAAAGCAGCAACAGGAGATTCTCGTTGGGGTGCAGGCTTGCCGTCCGGTGGTGATTCTCAGCTAATATTTATGCAGTCAGCCATAGATAAAATGGATGAGACTATCGGACGAGCCGCCATTATTGAAAACGGATCTCCTCTGTTTACCGGAGGTACGTCATCCGGCGAAAGTCAAATCAGACGTTGGATGTTAGAGCAAGATTTAATAGAAGCAATCATTGCTCTGCCAACAGATTTATTTTACAACACGGGTATTCAAACATATGTTTGGATTTTATCCAAAAATAAAAGAGCTGCTCGCAAAGGAAAAATACAACTTATAGATGCCTCAGGAATCTATCAAAAATTGCGTAAAGGTATTGGCTATAAGAAAAATGAGTTAGGTCCAGAAGAGAGAAAGAGAATTACAGAACTCTATACTAATTTTGAAGAAAATGAATTGGTTAAGATTTATGATAATAAAGAATTTATCTATCGTGAATATACCGTTATGCAGCCTTTACAAAGAAGTTATGGTATAAATAAGGAGCGTATTGAAAATATGCTTTCTAAAGGATGTTTATCTTCTCTTTATGATGAAGGAAAAGTATATGAGTGGGAGAATTCTTTAGAACCACTTGATGATAAAACGAAGAAAAAATTACAAACATTTTATGATAATAAACCTATTTATGATGAAATTTTACAAACTTTAAATAATAATATTTCAGAGATAGTGTTTTATAATTTAGATGAATTTGAACCGATTATCAAAAAAATATTATCTAAATTTGATAAAAAATTGGTTTCTAAAATTACAGATGGTTTGTCTGTTATGGATAAAAAAGCGGAAATACAAACCGATAAAAAAGGTAATATTTTATATGATAAAGAAACCAAAGACACGGAAATTGTAAAATATGAAGAAAATATTCAAGATTATATGAATCGAGAAGTTTTGCCTCATATTCCAGATGCCAAAGCCTTTTTTGAAGGGAAAAGCGAAACAGCAACCTTTGCAGAAGACAAAGGTGAAAAAATAATCAAAATTGGTGCTGAAATTCCATTTACCAGATATTTTTATAAATATTTTCAACCAGAAGCAAGTGAAGATTTAGCTCTGCAATTCCAAAATCTGGAAAAATCTCTCAGAAACAAAATTGATAATCTACTGAAGGATTAATGACATGAGAGAGATGAAAGATAGTGGAATTGGCTGGGTTGGCAATATACCAACAGATTGGAAAGTAATCTCAAATAGATACTTATTTAAAATATCCAAGAAGATTGTGGAAAATTCTAATAAATACCAATTGCTATCATTAACAACAAAAGGAATTAAAGAAAAAAATATTGAAGATACAAAAGGAAAAGTTCCAGATAATTATAGTGGCTATCAAGTCGTGGAAAAGAATGATTTGGTAATGTGCCTATTTGACTTAGATTGTTCTGCTGTGTTTTCGGGGCTAAGCATGTATTTTGGGATGATATCTCCAGCATATAAAGTTCTCAAAGTAAACAGAAACATTTCTGAGGAAAAGTTTTTTGATTACTGGTTTCAATATGTAAGCAGTGAACGTTTTTACAAACAATATTCTAAAAGTTTAAGATACACAATAAGCTCTGATGAATTTGAATTATTAAAGTCGATTGTTCCACCAATATCAGAACAGCAAAAAATTGCTACATTTTTAGATAAAAAATGTGGTGAGATAGATGCTGTTTGTTCAGATATTCAAAAACAGATTGAGATTTTAGAAAAATATAAAAGCTCAATTATCGCAGAAGCAGTCACCAAAGGTCTAAATCCTCATGTAGAAATGAAAGATAGTAATGTTAGATATATAGGAGAAATTCCTATTCATTGGGACATTAAAAAAGGAAAATATATATTTAACTACTTACAAAAGTCGATAAAAGAAGATGATGGGGTTATTACCTGTTTTAGAGATGGCGAAGTAACTTTGCGTTCCAAACGAAGAGAAGATGGATTTACTATTTCTGAAAAAGAAATTGGATATCAAGGAATAGATATTGGAGATTTAGTTGTTCATGGGATGGATGGTTTTGCCGGAGCAATTGGAATATCTGATTCTAGAGGAAAAGCATCACCTGTTTTAAATGTTTTAGATACTAAACAAAATAAGCGCTATTATATGTATCTTTTAAGAACAATGGCCTTTAGAGGTGTCTTTGAGGCTTTATCAACAGGAATTAGAGTAAGAACGTGTGACACTAATTGGGGAAAACTTAGAGAAATTTTTTATAATGTTCCCCTATTATTAGAGCAGAAAGAAATTGCAGATTACTTAGATAAAAAATGTGCAGAAATTGAATCCATTATAGCTGATAAGCAATCTCAACTTGAAACTATAGAAAAATATAAAAAATCTCTCATTTATGAATATGTAACCGGGAAAAAGGAGGTTGCATAAGATGAATGATTGTTTAATGACAATAATATGTAATAAGATCGAATGGTTAAAATTATTAGAAATAGGAATTCAAGGATGTTTAGCTTGGTGTGCTTATCAAGCTTTATCGGCTTGGAAACAAGAATATTTAGATAAGAAGAAAATAGATTTAGCCGAAGATATTATAATTCAAATGGGAATAATTCGTGATCTTTTGCAAGTGGTTCGGAACGGAATGGCATACGGTAACGAAACTGATGAAATATTGCAGGAATTAAAAAAACAAAAACAAGAAGGGGTAAATGTAGAGATAAATGAAGATAAACTATATTTTCTTGTTCCATCTTGGAGATTAACAAAAAATCACGATACAATTAACTCCTTTTTAAAATTAAGATATAAAGCTGAAGTTTACTGGGGAAAGCCATGTTCTGAACTTTTTGGCAATATAGAAGGGATAATTCTTCAAATAAAAACGGCGTGTAGATTTTTATACTCTGGAAAAGATGAAAAAAACTTAGCTAAATATTCAAATGTGATTTGGCGTAATTATCTTCAGCCTGATGAAATTGATAAACAGATTGAAGATATTTATGCAGAATTAAAATCAAATTTAGAACCATTATATATTTACAAGAGAAGTGAATGGAATAAATTGCACAAGGAAGGCAAAAAAGATGAGTAAAATTTTAGACGAAAAGCAATATCAGCGTTATATTATTGAATATTTGGTTCAAAATAATGGTTATATTGACCGTTCTGATACTAATTTTGACCGTTCTTATGCTTTGGATAGAGACCTCTTATTTAAGTTTTTAAATGATACCCAGCCTGAAAAAGTCGAAAAACTCAAAAAAATTTATAAAGATAAATTTGAAGAAACCTTAATTAATGTTATCAATAACCAAATTATCAGCAAAACAAGTTCTTTGCTAGAAACATTAAAAAAAGGTGTTGAAGTATCAAATGTCAAATTAACATTAATGTACACCAAACCAGCTACGGCTTTTAATAAAAAAGAAAACGAGAAATATCAAAAAAATATTTTTTCTGTTGCAGAAGAAGTCTACGCAAAAGATAACGAACGAATTGATTTGGTTATATTTATTAATGGATTTGCTGTTATATCTTTTGAATTAAAATGTAATGCTTCTGGTCAAAATTATGAAAATGCAATTTCTCAATACAGAACCGACAGAGATCCAAAGTCTCGTTTATTCTTATTTAAAGCGGGATGTATTGTTAATTTTGCTATGGATTTAGAAGAATGTTATATGACAACCAAATTATGCGGTATGTCTACATTCTTTTTACCTTTTAATAAAGGAAATGGTGAAGGAATTGATGCAGGAAAAGGTAATCCAATCAATCCAAATGGTTATGCTGTTTCTTATATCTGGGAAGATATTTTACAAAAAGACCATTTAATTGAGATTTTTTCAAAATTTGTTTTTGTTGAAAGACTTGAGAAAAAAGAAGGAAATAAAAAAGTTACCAAAGAAAGTATTATTTTCCCAAGATATCATCAACTGGATTGCATTCGAAAAACATTAGACGATGTACGAGAAAATAAGACATCGCAAAACTATTTGATACAACATAGTGCGGGCTCTGGAAAGACATATACGATTGCATGGCTAGCACATAGATTAGCTTCCTTCCATGATAGTAATAATGAAGTAATTTTTGATAATATCATAATTGTTACTGACCGTGTTGTTGTAGATAGACAGTTGCAAAGAGCTGTTTCAAGTATTGAACATAAAGTTGGTTTGATTAAAGTTATGGATGAAAAATGTTCTTCTGGAGATTTGAAAGATGCTTTGGAAGGAAATACAAAAATTATAGCAACAACAATTCAGAAATTCTTATATATTGCAGATATTGTTAAAGGACTAAAAGATAAAAAGTTTGCAGTTATTATTGACGAAGCTCATTCTTCCACTGCTGGCAAAGATATGGCTGCGGTAACTAGAGCTTTAGGTTCTGATACTCAAGATTCAATAGAATTAGATGCAGAGGATATTATTACTGAAGAAATTAGCAAAAATGGAAAACAAAGCAATGTATCTATGTTTGCATTTACGGCTACTCCTAAACCAACAACTTTAGCTATGTTTGGGCGGGTTAACTCTAAAGGAGAATATGAAGCTTTTCATTTATACTCAATGAAACAGGCTATTGAAGAAGGGTTTATTTTGAATGTTTTGCAAAGCTTTACCCCATATGAAACTTTTTATAAAATAAATAAGAAAATTGAAGAAGATCCTAAATTTAAATCTAATAAAGCTAAAAAGAAAATAGCTCGTTTTGCGATGCTTCATGAAACAAATATAGCTCAACGTATTGAAATTATTATAGAACATTTTAGAAACGTTGTTTTGCAAGAGCAACCTTGGGCAAAGGCGATGGTTGTAACAGCATCACGAGCCGAAGCTGTTAAATATTTTGAAGCTTTTAAACAATACATAGCAGAAAAAGGATATACAGACGTTCATCCGTTGGTTGCATTCTCCGGAAAAATATCTGAAAAACAACTCGGAATATCTGACGATAATGAAAAGTATTACACAGAATCATCTCTAAATGGGTTTAGTGAAGATTATACGCCACAAAAACTTGATAAAGAAAACTATCAAGTATTGCTTGTAGCTAATAAATATCAAACAGGATTTGACCAGCCAAAGCTTTGTGCAATGTATGTGCTAAAAAGATTAAAAGGTATAGCTGCTGTGCAAACATTGTCGAGATTAAATAGAATCAATCCTCCATATAATAAGAAGGTATTTATTTTAGATTTTGAAAATAAAATTGAAGAAATTCAAAATGCATTTAAACCATATTATACATCAACTATATTATGCAATACAGTAACACCAGAACTTGTTTATGAACTTGATGAAAAAATAGATAGTTTTAATATATTTGATTTAGACGAAGCTATCAAAGCAAATGATTTGTTTTATGCATCGGATTGCAAAGATGCTCAAAAAGAAATTGGAATTACAAGTTTGTTATCTAAATCTAAAAAGAGATTTGAACGCAAAGAGGCTGAAGAACAAAAAGAAATCTACATAACGTTACGTCGGTTTGTCCGTTTTTATGAATTTTTGTTACAAGTGTCTTCTTTTAGTGATGTAGATTTACACAAGAAATATAATTTTATTATTTGGTTACTTCCGTATTTGAAAATTGGAAGTGCTGGAAATGGATTTAACCTTAAAGGTATGATTGAAGCTAGTAACTTTTATCAGAAAAAAGGAGCAGAAATAAAAGTAAAAGTTATTGATGCTGATCCCAAAGTTACTTTGCCTACAGCCGAGACTTTTAATTTAACAGAGGATGAGGAGCAAAAACTTTCTGATATAATTAAAGAAGTGAACAGTAGAACAGGAAAATTTTTTGATACAGATGTTGCATTTAAAGCAGCTTTGCAAATTAGAGATTTACTAAAAAAAGATCCTGATCTAATTGCTAGTGCAAAATCTAACAAATTAAAAGATTTTGAATTTCCTTTTTATGAAAAGCTTGATGATGCATTAGTAGATGGCTTACAACAGAATCAAGAATTCTTCACTATGCTTTTAAATAATTCAGACATTAAAAAGGAAGTATTGGGTATCTTCTTAAAAAGTATTTATAAAGATTTGAAAAAATAAGGATTTGATATGGAACAGATTTTTAGTAATACCACACAAACAATTAATCAACTAATAGAAAAAATTGATGCAGGAGAGCTTGGTTTACCTGAATTACAGCGTCCTTTTATTTGGAAAGATTCAAAAGTTCGTGATTTATTTGATTCAATGATGAAAGGTTATCCCATAGGATATATTATGCTATGGCAAAGTCCATCAACGGAAAAGAAAAAAGTGATAGGGGTAGGAGAACATAATTATAAATCACCTACGGCGGTTATTATTGATGGACAGCAACGTTTAACTTCACTTTATGCTGTTATAACAGGTAAAAAAGTTATTAATTCTAAATATGATGAAAAAAGTATAATTATTTCATACCATCCTTTGATGAATAAATTTGAAGTTGGGTATCAAGCTACAAAAAATGATAAAGAATGGGTGTATAATATCAGTGATATATTTGCTTCTAGTACATATACTTTTATAACAAAATTTATTGAAAAATTGAAAGAATACCGTTTATCTAAAGGAGATGTTCTATCGGAAATAGAGGAAAATCAAATTGCCGAAAATATTGAAGCTGTATCCAATCTAAAAAAACATATAATTCCTGTATTTGATATTAAAGCAAATGCTGAAGAAGAGGATGTGTCTGAAATATTTGTGCGAGTAAATTCAGGCGGAGTACCATTAAAACAAAATGATTTTATTTTGACGCTACTATCATTGTACTGGGATGATGGTCGCAAACAAATTGAAAAATTTAGTATGGAATCTGTTGAACCGAAGAAAGGAGAAGTTAGTTCGTATAATCAAGTTACCTCTGTTTCAGCGCAAGATATTGTTCGTGTTGTAATGGCGTATGTATTTGATAGAGCAAGATTACAATATGGCTATAAATTATTGCGTGGAGCTGATTTTGATAAAAAAGGTGTTGTTAATGAAGAATTGCGAGATATACGGTTCAAAACTCTACAAGAAAAACTTCCCGATGTAATTAATGTTCATAATTGGCACGAGTTTCTTAAATCAATATTAAATGCAGGATATTTATCTGGTGATTTAATTCTTTCTGGAAATGCCATTTTTTATACATATGCATTATATTTAATTGCAAGATATCGTTTTAAAGCTAGTTATAATGAAAATATGCATTTAACTTCTTTATGGTTTTTCTATGCATCACTAACCTCTCTTTATACAGGTTCGTTTGAATCGACCGTAGAAAACCATCTAAATTCAATCAAAAATTTAACAACAATTGAAGAATATAAAAACTTTATATTGTCCAGAATAAATGAACGCTTAACAAAAGATTATTTTAATATAACATTAATAGGATCTGAAGGATTAGCTGTTTCGGGACGTGGTAATAACGCATGGAATGCGTATGTTGCTGCTCTTAATATACTAGGAACTAAGGTACTATTTTCTAAAAGTAATTTACTTACTTCAAAGTTATTTGAACCAGGAACAGATGGTAAACGAAAATCTCTTGAAAAACATCATCTGTTTCCAAAAGATTTCTTGAAAAAACAAGGATATACAGATTCGCAAATTAATCAGATGGCTAACTATGCATTTATAGACTGGAAAGATAATATGGAAATATTAAATGAAGATCCTGCTATATATTATCCGATAGTTTGTTCCGGAAGAACAGAAGAAGAAATAAGTATAATGGAGGAAGAAAATGCTCTTCCGCATGGTTGGGAAAAAATGTCATATCCAGACTTTTTAGCAAAACGTAGAATTTTGATGGCCAGTAAGATTGAAAAAGCCTTTAATATTCTTAAAAAAGCTACTGAATGATTTATCAACCAATACATTGCTAATTAATAGATTTTGATAACCTTATTATTGGCTTAAGAAAATAGTTAAAAAAATTAACTATTATTGTCTTATTCAATGAAAAGATACTTAAGTAGGTCTGGTACTTTATCAATTTTCAGTGTGTTTTAGATTATCTAATGATGAAAAGGCTAACTCATATAGCTACTATATAAGTTTATTATTTATATACCTTTAATCTAGATTATAGTTAAACTATGTATAGAAAAATTTATTATGCTATTAATAGAAAAATATTAACTTTTAAATTTTAATTAATATCAATTAAAGATAAATAAAAATATTACAAAATATTATAAAATATTACAAAATATTATAAAACTATAACAAAAACTATAACGAAATGTTATAATATAATATTAAATAACTTGACATATAAGAAAAATGCATTAACATATTCTTATATTAACATGGAGGTGATAATGACTACAGATTTATTAAATAAAGTAGGAACACGTCTAGGAAATATAGATGATTTACCTGAAACTGTAAAAAAGCAAATTCCCGAATTTGCTTTAGGGGGACTAGATGAACAAGTCTACATCGTTTTAAAGGACGATTTAGAAGGAATAGCTAATTTATCTGAAATTATAGTAGCTTTGTATCAAAGATTTAAAGTGGCGGATAAAACAAGACAAGATGTTACAGAGGCTGTTTACAGACTCATCAGAAAAAAAGTTGTTGAAAGTGTAAAAGGCCGTAAGGCTGTGTATAAGATATCGTCTTTAAAGGGAAAATCAGCACCAGATCTTTTAGAGACTCGAAGTGACGAGGAAGGACTTTAAATAAATATAAAGAAAATTTTACATTTTTGTAAAACAGCACAAAAAAAATATAAAACAAAATAAAATAGCGCTTGACAATTGTGTAGCCTTGTGCTAAACGAAAAAAGCGAAGGATGTTGGCGCAACCTTCGCTTAATGTAAGGAAATGTACAATGATTTCCTATGAATTTCGCCCCCATTGTACATTTTCCTTTCTAATTGTCAAGATTTTTGTTGAACGGCGTTTTTAAACACGTTCAACGGAAGCTTGTCGTAGTTTAACTGCCATATATAAGGAGAAACGAAAATGGCACAAATAAATATAAAATGGGGAACCCCCCGAGCACTCATAACGTATGATCTGTCTAACAACGAAGTATCCGCTGCAGACATTGCGCATGCAAGCAATGGAAGGTTGTATATTTCTGTTGTTATAGATAATCGTACATATTCACTTCCCAATACAACTTTGTGGTATTCAGGTTCCAAAGAGCAAGCCAAGTCAGCCTTTATAGCTGCATTTAATAAAGCCAAACCGGCTTTTTCATCTTGCTCAATTAGCAGGTTGCTTATCACGGAAGTTGGTGGAGAATTAGCATATATTGAAGATTAAAATGTTTGGACAATTAAAAAACTGAAAGGAGGTGATACAGATGGCGACCAATCGACCGACAGGAGATGGACACAGAAACGGAGCTGTGAGAGACCGTTCTCAAGTCCACAATCCACAAAATAACCGTTGGGTTAAGCGCGATACCAATACAGGTAGATTTATTGACCAAAAGTCAGATAAAGAACCTTTCAAAGGTGTCCGTAAAGAAAAATAGGCTATCTAGTGGCTGCTAGATAACCTAGATATTCCAAATAACGCTCCGATGTTTTTATTCGGAGCTTTATTTTTAATTAAACGATATTATGAAAAAGTCAACATTTCGTAAAAAAATCACAATTTTTTTTAAGATAAAGAACTTGGTCATGATATATATAAATGCTTATTAAACACCTGTTTTTACGTAAAAAATATCAAAAATAACTGTTGCATTTTATATCAAAATATGTTATAATTACATATAATAAAAATTGAACCGATTCGTTTTATCGATGTCCGTTTTTATTATATTTCACTAACAATTCGATAGAGGTTTAGTCTGCACCGTAGCTAATGCAGAAAGGACTTTTATTGTATGAAAGTGAGGGCGATATGTTCATAACCTACAAATGCGGAAATAAGTTTGTTATAGGACATATCGTCCACCTAAATTGTTACGTTTCGAGCTTCAACCATGTGTTGGGGCTCTTTTTTTATTTTAAAGGAGTAAAACAATGACAAAAATCAAACATCCGGAAATTACAGTTCAGCTTTCGGGACAAGACGGTAATGCATTTATGATTTTAGGCTTATGTAAAAGAGCTATGGAAAGAGCTCATCTCCCACAAGAAGAAATCGACCAATTCATGAAAGAAGCCATGTCCGGTAACTATAACCATTTATTAGCCACAATCATGGCTTGGTTTGATGTTGAGTAAAAAGGAGGTGCGATATGGAAAATAAAATTGATGTGAAAAAAATTGCAGCTCAAAACGACAAGTTCCGTAAGACTTTTGAAGGTGGTAAGGT
>CALXTN010000037.1 GCA_944391405.1 uncultured Alphaproteobacteria bacterium
TGGTGGGTCCTGTAGGACTCGAACCTACGACCAGACCGTTATGAGCGGCCGGCTCTAACCAACTGAGCTAAGGACCCGTCGCCGTCCTTTTTAGGATAGTTATTCTTTTCAGTCAAGATTTTTTTTCGCCTTTTTCCACCTTTTTTTGTTTTTTCTTTTTTTTAGCTTTTTTTATCTATCCAATGCGGCGCTGTGCGCTTATATAATTTATCGTCTTTCCCCATATCATCTTAAATCCTATGGCGACCATTATGCTTATTATCCAGAATTTGGCATAATACCATATATTTCCGTTCTCAACCGGTAGATGATACAAGATGAACGAGTGGAACATAAATAACTCCAAATTTATCTTTTCACACCACATTAACGGCTTGATACTTAATACATGGCTTATTATCCCTTTGCCGAATCCCAAGAGATAAATTATCGGTAACGCCAGCACCACATAAAAGATACGGTATAGCTCCACGCCATAACTATAACAAAAACTTGCATACACACCGATAAATACACATTCTAACACACTCATCTGACATTTATCGATTTGGGTACTTAAATAGTGATTTATATGCGTGGGGCGGGTGAAATATATGCCGGCGATAAAACCTAGCGCATAATTCAAACTCTGAATTATCGGGTTGGTGTGCAAATCCATAAATACATACGTCGGGTAGTTCAATATGGTATATTCCAGATATATCCTAATCCCTAAAATACTTAAAAAACATAACCATAATCTGCCTTTTTCTTCTCCATAACAACATAACTTCTTTAAACTCGGCGTGATGAAATAGCAAAATATCAGCGAGCTCAAAAACCACGACACATTATTAAACATAAATTGCGTTTTTTGAAACCATGCTTGCTGCAAACTTAAATTTAATATGCCAAACACTAAAATAAACCCTATACTCTTACTTGCCCATGTCGGCACAAATATCGCTTGTAGCAGAAATGTGGTTATATGCACCGGATAGAACTTTGGTAATTTGCTTTTTACAATTTCCCAGCCGGTCTTTTCTGGTTCTTTTGCTATATCTTGATAATGATTATATGCCATGCAAAAACCTGATAAAATAAATAATATTTCAACCATGCGGGCGCACATATCCCAACTTCCTCCAAAACTCATATGGCCAAAAATAATGCCAATTACCGCCAGTGCTTTGATACCGTTTAGGGATTTTAATATGGTGTGGTGTGAAGATGGTTTGTTTATATCATTTTGAGTGATTGTGGATTTCTTCATGCGAGGCATTTTAAGTTCTCCGATTTTCTCTCTGGTGCTTTATATTTTCTCGCGTATGTTATAAAAACTACTCTTTCTTGTCAATCTGACATAATTTTGCGTGGATATTTTTTTATATCCTTTTGGTTAGGTTCAATAGTGCTTTCGGTTTGATTATATATAGGCGGAAGATGTGTTTTGCTTTTTTTTATGTGGAGGGACTATGCCTAAAGTTTCGGTTTTGACGCCGCTGTACAATCCGCCTGAAATTTATTTGCGGGAAATGATTGAAAGTATTCTTAATCAGACTCTTTCTGATTTTGAATTTATAATCTTGAACGATTGTCCTGATGATATACGTTCGGAAAAAATTATATTGTCGTATGATGATAGACGTATTGTTTATCTTAAAAACGATATCAATCTTGGTATTGCCGAAAGTCGTAATAAATTGATTGATTGGGCGCAGGGGGAATATTTGGCTGTGGTGGATCATGATGATGTATCCTTACCGACACGTTTGCAGAAAGAAGCTGATTTTTTGGATGCACATCCTAAGTGTGGAGTGGTTTCTTCTTGGTATCAAAAAATGTATGGTAAACGCAATCTTATTCGTAAGCGACCTCAATCAAATGGGGAAATTGTTGATGCTATGGAGGAGGGGTGCGCAGTTATTCATCCGGCAGCTATGTTTCGAAAATCGGTCTTGGATAAATTTCAACTAAGGTATGAGAAAGAATTTTCTCCTGCAGAAGATTATGCCTTGTTTGCGCGCCTTATCGGTAAAACCGAATTTTATAATTTGCAAGAGGTCTTGTTGCTTTATCGTAATTTTTCCGGAAATACTTCTCATCAAAAACGGCAACAAATGCTTGAAAATGATGTTAAAATTAAAGCTATTATTGAAAAAAAACGATTGCGTAAGACGGAAGTTATGCGACAAATTCATGCTCTGAATAGTGATTTGAAATTACTTGTTCGCAAACGGCAAAAGGAATTTTTATGCAAACGAAAAGATAAAGATGATACTGTTATAAATTTGTTTGGTAAGCAGATTTCTGCTCAATCGAATATCAGTCTTGTTGCTCGGTGTGGGGATGTTTTTAACAGACAATTTTTTACAGGACATATTATGGAGAATTGGAGCGAAAAATGGAAGAAAATGTTAAGTTTTCGGTTGTAAGTGTTTGTTATAATGTTAAAAATGAACTTGAGCGAACGTCGCAGAGCTTGAAACTACAGACTTATCATGACTTTGAGTGGATTGTTGTGGATGGGGCTTCATCAGATGGTACGCTTGAATGGATTCAACATGAACCTCTGGTTAAACGTTTTATTTCCGAACCTGATACCGGTGTTTATAATGCTATGAATAAGGCTCTTACTTTGTGTCAGGGCGAATTTGTCATTTTTATGAATGCTGGTGATGAATTCTTTAATCCTTTTGTTTTGGAAAAAGTAGCTGTTGCATTGGCGGAAAATCCTGAATGTCAATTTCTTTTTGGTGATGCGTGCATTGTGCCTGAATTCGGTAGACCCTTCTTTAGGGAATATTTGGATCCTATCGGGCAGCAGAATATTTGTCATCAGAGTATTTTTTATCGTCGGCAGCTGTTTCAAAATTTTGGTAAGTATGATGAGCATTTTCATATTGTTGCTGATTATGATTTTAATTTACGTTTGCTTATTCACCAACAAATTGTTCCTTATCATCTTAATTATCCTATTTGCAAATTTTATTACGGAGGGCTTTCCTCGGGCGCTAAATATCTTAAAAAGCAACGTGAGGATAGTTTTCGGCTTCGTCTTAAATGGGGGGAACGTGAAAAATTGCTCTCTCCCTCGGTGGTGTTGCTTGATGTGAAATTTGATAAAGGTGATGTTTTGGCTTTGTGGCAAAAATATAATCGCTCTTTTACTAAACGTTTGGTATATCGTTTGGGGGATAGTGCCGGATTGTTTTCTGAAATCAACAATATGTTGTTTGCTCTTGTTTGGGCGTTTGACCATAAAGTTCGATTTGAAATTTGTTCTAAGTTTTCTAATTTGGGTTCTCTTGGGTGGAATGATTTCTTTTTACCTTTTACTGATGAATTATGTCGCTCTAAGTTGATGAATGTTAATCGACGTTATGCCTTAAAAGACGATGATAATATTCAGATTGCTCAACTTAAAAAAACAGAGAATGTGCAACTTTTGACTCAAGATGTATTTCAAAAGTTTTTTGAAAATAAAAATTTTTCCACTAAAGTTTTTGACTTTCCTGAATTGCAGGTGGCAGGCAATTCTTTTGCGGCGGCGAGAGCGTTTGCTCAGGCGTTTTATCGCTTAAATGATAAAACGATTGTTGAACTTAAAAATCTAACGGCGGAGCGACTGACTGAAGTGTTTGCCAATGGTTATTTGCGTTCGGTTAATGGTGCAGAATTGGTTGATGACGATTTTATTGCCGTTCAAATGAGAGCCGGTGATATTAAAAAAGAATGCTTATGGCGAAGGCAGCCGGTCTTGGGTGCGAAACCTTATGCGCAATATATTCGAAAGTTCTTTTATGCGGCTGAAACAGGTTTATTGCCTTGTGCGAAAAAAATTTTTGTTTTTGCCGATGATTTTCGGCTTGTGAGACAGTTGGCCTTTTTGTTGCCTGAATTTCGGATTTTTTCTCTTTGTACTCCTTTTGAACGGGGATTCGATTATGATAATTTTATGAAACTCGATGAAGAGGTACGACACTATGGTATTCTTAAAATTTTAGCTAATATTGAAATTTGTCGGCGGGCGACGTTTTTTGTTGGAACAAGAGTTTCTAATCCAAGTTGGTTTTTGCGTCTTCTGTTGCCTGAAGAAAAAGTGAAATTTGTTGATTGTCATCGCCTAATGTGGCAATGGCAATTTGATGAACTTATGGATGGTGGAGGGGTGCAAATTATTAAAATTGCAGGTGTACCGATGCTTAAAATCGTTCGTACTCCCACTAAAATGAAGTACAAACTATTTTCGGCTTTGCCACTTTATAAAATTAAGCAAAAAGGAATTCGACGCGTGCATTATCTTTTTGGAATTTTGCCGATTTGGAGTGCTACGTTATAATTTTTTTTAATATATTTTTAGCGGATTTGCTTCGGAAAATCCGCTTTTATATTGTTATATGTCGCGGGAGCGTGTTTTTGCAGATAATTCAAAAGGGCTGTTTTATCTTCTTCTATCGGCAATTTTCCCGTGAACGTGCGGCGTTTTAAAAACTGATTATGATATTCTTTTATCAGCGTTAGCGGGTATGAATTCGGATCTTCGGATTTACCAAGCTCTGCTTGTTCGCCACTAAAGTTTGGGATATAGCTGGTCCATTTGTAGCCTAAGTTTTCCAGCATTGGTGTCAATTTTATTTCATATTCGGTAATATAGAGCGAGTGGTCGGGTTGTTTTTTGATGTTTTTCATAAACGTTGCAAACGTTTTGGAATTAATAACCGGACGGCGAAAAACTAAGAAATAACTTTGTAAATGTTGATTAAACTTCTGATTTTGCGTGTTTCCCCAAAAATCCACACCGATGTGGCGCATCTTCTTAAACATTGGGCGAAAACTTTGTAACGGAGCGTAACAGGAATCATTTGCGAAAATCAATTCATCTGTGTTTTCTAATTTTTTATTAGCCTTTAACCACGCATAGCCTCTTTTGTATGAGCCCCAATCATATTCGCCGTGTCTTTGATATTCTCCATGTATTACATATGGCGCGATTTCTTTTTGGGCTTTTTCGCTTAACGAACTATCGGTAATATAAACAACGCCATCGCTGATTTCATTTAATTTCTTAATATAGCGCTTGACATATGGGGCTAACTCTCCATTGGCATTATAACCAGCAAAAACCACATATCTTTTGGGACTGGGGGTAACATAGAATAGTGAACTTATTGTCATTATCAGCAATAGGCCTATAATCAAGATACTACGCCAGCTGATTTTGTCGACTCTGTTGCTGAGCAGTGTTTTGATGCGAGCTAATCTTATTTTGTTTATTGTTGGGATGACTTTCATTCTCTTGCCTCCTTTAAATACGGCGAGTTTATCTTGTGCAGATGAGCGATTAACTCATGATAGGCTTGCGGATTGTGTTCTTTTACCCAATGAAATACCATGCGACGGGAATCTTGAACATTTAATCTATTTGTAAAAGTACGCATTTTTAAAAACGGAGCGTTATGTTTGCCCAATAGAGCCAGCGGATAGCAGTTCTTGTCATTGAGTGGTAAATAGCCTAAATCTTCATATGGAATATACGCTGATGATTTATAACCTAAGTTTTCTAAAAAGCTTGTCAACGGAACTTCATAACGATATGCAACTGTCAGACCGTCTTTTTCAGCTTTAACTGCTTGAAGATAGCCATAAAATTCTATGCTTTGATATACCTTTGGGGTAAATGTCAAAAAGTAACTTTGCAAGTGATACATACCGTCTTTATTTGCCGTGATTCCCCAAAAATCCGCTTTTCTCTTGGACATTTCCGCAAAAATCGGTGAGAGCGTTGGGGTAACTAATAGGCTTGAATCGTTGGCAAATATCAATAGCGGTTCTTTTTTTGATACATCTTCATGATTTGTGAGCCAGCCGTTTTGTTTTAATATCTCGACACCTCTTTTAAACGAGCCCCAGTCGTATTCGCCATGTCTTTGCGCGATGATTTGGTTTGTATACGGAGCAAGCTTTTTGATCTCTTTTCTTTGTATCTTATTATCGGTGATAAAAATTATGTTCGGCGATACTTCTTTGAGTGCCTTTAGATAGCTCAGAACGTAGTCTGAAACGCTGCCATCGGCAGAGTAGGCGGCAAAGATGGTGGTGGTTTTATCTGGTTGCATAGGGGATATCTCTTTATTTATGGCCAACGATTGGTGTTGGTATATGTAGCTTCCGGTTCCGCCGATAATCGCCACAAGGCAGATGATGATAAGTGTCAATAGGCGTTTGTTCATTTTTGCTCCTTATCTGTTGAAGGCTAAGCCTTTTTTATCATAAAAAAATCCCCCAGATTGGTTTCTGAGGGATATTATAATGTCGCTTTTTTTTATTCCGCAACTAAAACCTGGCGGCGGCTGTGCATAGCTTCTTCAATAAATTTGATTTGTTCTTGCACCATACTGTTATCCGCATATTTTTCTTTAGCTTTGGCAACTCTTTCTTCAAAGGTACCGTCATTGGATTTGAAAATATACATATAAGCGCGGGTTACAGCTTTTATGGTGTGTTCATCATAGCCACTTCTTCTTAAGCCGACTAAATTCAAACCTCTTAATTTACCTCTGTCGCCGGTTACAATTGCAAACGGAATAACATCACGGCCGATACCGGTCATGCCACCAACCATGGTTTTGCGTCCGATACGGCAGAATTGGTGTACAGCGGAATTGCCCCCCAAGATAACGCCGTCTTCCAAACGAACGTGACCGCCGATAACGGCGTTGTTGGTCATAATCACATTGTCGCCGACGATGCAGTCATGCGCAATATGGGAGTTTACCATAAACATTCCGTTACTGCCAACACGAGTAATCAATTTTTCCACTTCTTCTCCTGCAATCGGATTTTGACCTTTCGGGGTGCCGGCATGCATAGTTACGTTTTCTCTGATGACATTATGAGAGCCAATCACTAACTTTGCATCCGGTTGGAATTCGTTACCATGGTCTTGCGGACCGCCGCCTAAGCATGCGCCGGGGAATATGATATTGCCTTCGCCTAAAGTTGTATCTCCCAAGATGGTTACACGAGCGATTAGCTTATTATTTGCACCGATTTTGGCACGGCCGGAAATATAGCAGAAAGGTCCAATTTCAGCGGTTTCATCAATTTGTGCGCCGTCTTCAACAACTGCGGAAGGATGTATCATATTTTTTCTCCATATCAAAATTATTACTGTGGAGGATGCTAACAAATTTCCTTTGGCTTGTAAAGCGGATTTTATTTATCAAGTGCGTTTTTAATCTTTTTTGCAGTCAAAATTTATTACGATTTGTTGCATACGAAAAAAACGAGAGTTTTTATGCTCTCGCTTTTTTATTTTTGTTGATGAAAAACTTAAATTGCTTGTTTGATACGGTGCAAAGTTTCTTCTTTTCCCAATACCGCTGCAATTTCACTTGCTCCGCCTGGGGTTGTTTCCAAACCGGTTAACGCGATACGTACCGGATATAAAACTTGGCCGTTTTTCAATCCATTTTCGGTGGCAACCGCTTTTAAGCATTCAAACAGAGACTCATTACTCCAGTTTTCCAATTTTTCTAAAGCAGGTAATGCCAATGCCAATGATTTTTTAGCAATTTCCACATCCGTCTTCATCTTTTTGTTGATGTAAAGTTCTTCGCTAAAGGGCGGTAAGGTTTCAATAAAACCGGCTACTTCTTCTATATCCTTTAAGGTTTCAACACGTGGTTGTAGAACTTTGGACAATTCTTCAGCGTTGATGGCTCTGGTGATGAATTTCGCATATTCTTTTTCAGCCAACTTATGAAATTCCTCAAACGGCAAAGCTCTGATATAGCAACCATTCATCCAGCGTAATTTCGTAATGTCAAAAATTGCCGGTGATTTGTTGATACGATTTGCATCAAAGATTTTTTCCAATTCTTCCAACGAGAAGATTTCTTGTTCGGTGCCGGGGTTCCAGCCGAGTAGAGCGATATAGTTCAAAATCGCCATCGGTAAGTAACCTTTTTCTACCAAATCTTGGAACGAAGCATCTCCGTTACGTTTTGATAATTTATGTTGCGCGTCTTTCATCACTTGTGCTACGTGTACATATATTGGCGGGGTCCATCCAAAGGCTTCGTATATCAAATTGTACTTCGGGGTTGATGATATGTATTCATTACCTCTGACGACATGGGTGATGTTCATTAAGTGGTCGTCTACGACGTTTGCAAAGTTATAGGTTGGAAAACCGTCTGATTTTAACAAAACGCCTTCATCCAACTCGTCATAGTCAATCTCGATATCGCCGTATACGACATCGTGGAAGGTGGCTTTGCCTTTTTTATTGATGTTTTGGCGGATAACAAACGGCTCTCCGTTGGCTATTCTTGCTTTGGCTTCTTCCAGTGGAATGTTTTTGCATGGATCTTTGAACTTGATGTTCATTTCTTCATCTTTTTGTTCATCGGCTTCATCTTTGCTGCAGAAACAATAGTGCGCACCACCCAATTCCACCAGCTTGTGCGCATATTCTTGATATAAAGGTAATCTTTCGGACTGAATATATGGCCCATATTCTCCGCCGATATCCGGACCTTCATCCCAATTCATGCCAACGGTTTTTAGGGTGTTGTAAATTATTTCTGTTGCGCCTTCGACATAGCGTTTTTGATCGGTGTCTTCAATACGCAAAATGAAACTTCCTCCTGAAGATTTTGCGATAAGGTATTCATATAATGCAGTTCTTAGGTTGCCGATATGCATATATCCTGTCGGACTGGGCGCAAAACGTGTTCTTGCTTTCATGTCCATAAATCTCCTTTTTTGATTAAATCTAGTTGCTCAATCTTTACTCCACACGCTTTAGAAAATCAAGCGCTTTTTATGTTGTGAGCAAAATTCTTGTTTGTGTTTTATTTAAATTAACGCTATTGCTATGTATAACAGACCAATGGTTATGATAAATAAAAAGTAGACACAACTCAAATTAAGAGCTTTTTCTTCATGTTCTTCATCAGTGTATTTCGGTTCGCCGTAATTGTTCTTTACTTTATCTCCACGATAAAACATTGTCATTATCAAAAATTTTAAGCTGTAAAAACTAATTCCATATAAAATGGCGATGAAGCAGGCGCTCAAAAACATAGCAATATATGCGTAATCTGTGTTGGTGAGTGAGTTTATCGCGATATTTATCATACTTAACACCACAACGCCCATAAATATCGGCTCCAAATAATTATGCCAAGCCAAACGGTTTAGGTCATGCATGCGACGGATAAGCATGGAAGCTAAGGGAACGAGGGGGACAAACATCACGATATATAACAATATTTCCGCTGTGATGATATAGTTTTCTATTTTATCTATGGAAAAGCCCATATTATTGGCATTGCGTAGAAAGCGCGGTGATAATATATAGCTGCATTTTAACTGTATGGCTATTGTCAGCAGACTGTTAAACAGCATAAATGTCCATAGTTCAAAACGTGATGAACGACCTCTTAAAACAAAAGTCTTTTTCCACCCTTCAAACCATATTTTAAACAAATTATCCGGTGATAAAACGTTTGGAGTGGATGTATTTGTTTGTTCTTGTATTGAATGAGACGGTTTGCTCGCTATCGCTTTGTTTTTATTTACTTCTGCTTTTTTGAGAGTGGAAGTGCGCTTTTTCGGTGCTTTTGCGACAGTATCGGTTGTTTGGGTTTTGGCTGTTTTTGTGACCATTATGTCCTCCGTCTTTCATTATTTAGTTCTTAAATTAACGCAGCTCTGTTAATTTTTCGTAAAAATATTTTATCTTATGAGATGGTTGGTTCTGTAAAAAATACTTGCAAAAAGAACAAAAGTGGTATATCTAATTTCTTCGGTACAAAAATTTCAGCTTTTTTTGTTGTTGCGGAGGCGCAGATTATGGCGGAGAGTAAGTTTATTGAAATTAAAGGGGCGAGGGAACATAATCTTAAAAATGTCAATATTTCTATCCCTAAAAATCAGTTGACCGTGATTACGGGACTTTCAGGCTCCGGAAAATCTTCGCTTGCATTTGATACAATTTATGCTGAAGGTCAGCGCCGCTATGTGGAAAGCCTTTCGGCGTATGCCAGACAGTTTTTGGATTTGATGAAAAAGCCAGAGGTCGACTCTATTGAAGGTTTGGCGCCGGCGATTTCTATTGAGCAAAAAACAACTTCTCATAATCCACGTTCTACCGTGGGTACTATTACCGAAATTTATGACTATATGCGTCTGTTGTGGGCGCGTGCCGGTACGCCTTATTCTCCGGCGACAGGGCTTCCGATTGAGGCGCAAACCGTCTCGCAGATGGTGGATAAAATTGTCGTTCTTCCGGTTGGTACAAAGATAATGTTAGTTGCCCCGATGGTGCGACAACGTAAAGGTGAATTTAAAAAAGAATTGGAGGGCCTCTTAAAACAAGGTTTTCAACGGGTTAAAATCGACGGTGAAGTTTATGATTTGGAAGATGTCCCCACTCTTGAGAAAAATATTAAGCACGATATTGAAGTGGTGGTTGACCGTTTGGTGATTAAAGATGAGGATATGAGCGAACGGGTGGCGCAATCTGTGGAAACCGCTCTTAAAATCGGAGATGGTATTCTCTATGTCGATAATCTTTCGGAAAATAATCGGTTTACGTGCTCGGCTAAATATGCTTGTCCGGTTTCTGGATTTACGATTGAAGAAATTGAACCGAGGCTGTTCTCTTTTAATAATCCGCAAGGTGCTTGTCCGCATTGTGATGGTTTGGGCGCGCGTCTCTATATGGATGAAAAACTTGTTATTCCGAATGTTAATCGTTCTATTGCACAAGGGGCGATTGCTCCATGGTATGGTTTTAAGTCTGCTTTTTATAAGCAGACGTTGGTTTCGCTTTGCGACTTCTTGCATATCTCTCAGGATACGCCTTGGAAAGATTTGCCTGAAGAGGCGCGCCATATTATTCTTTATGGGTCGGGAAACGTTTGCGTGCCACTTTATTATTCCACGTTTGTTTCCGATAAACCTTTTGAAGGGGTTATTCCCAATATGGAACGACGGTTCTTGGAAACTGATTCCGCCGCTTCTCGTGAAGAACTTTCTCATTATCAGTCTGCTGCGCCTTGTACTTATTGCAATGGCAAAAGATTGAAGCCTGAGGCGCTTGCCGTTAAGGTTTGCGGTAAGGATATTATGGAAATCTCAGACCTCTCCATTAAAGAGGCACTGAAATGGTTTTCTCAGGTGGAAGAGCAACTTTCTCCGCAAAAACAGCAAATTGCGCATAAAATCTTAAAAGAAATCATCGATCGTTTGCAGTTCTTAAATAATGTCGGCTTGGATTATTTGACACTTTCTCGTCAATCCGGCGGACTATCAGGTGGAGAATCGCAACGTATTCGTTTGGCGTCGCAAATCGGTTCGGGGTTGACCGGTGTGCTTTATGTTTTGGATGAACCGTCCATCGGTTTGCATCAGCGTGATAATGATAAATTGCTGGAAACGCTCAACCGATTGCGTGATATTGGTAATACCGTAATTGTGGTTGAACACGATGAAGACGCTATTCGTTCTGCCGACTATTTGATTGATATGGG
>CALXTN010000038.1 GCA_944391405.1 uncultured Alphaproteobacteria bacterium
GCGTTTAGCTCAGCTGGTTAGAGCATCTCGTTTACACCGAGAGGGTCGGGAGTTCGAATCCCTCAACGCCCACCAATTAAAGCCTTGAGATTTAACTCAAGGTTTTTTTTTATATTTCAAAAAGAATTACAAACGCAAAGTACTGTTTTATAAAATATAATCTATTTTCCGAATTGTATCCATTAAAGTTTTGAAAGCATTTTTTATTGCTAATAAATAAAACTGTGATAAAAGACATATGATTTGAGATTATTTTGTTAATGTATAATTCTAAATTTTTATTTTTATGTGCAACGAAGTTATTTACGAAATTTATCCTTTAACATTTAATTATGCCAAAGGAAGTAAAAGAGATCCTTTTCAGGGGGCGTATGGTAATCTAAAAGGTATAACAGCAATGGCTGATTATATAGCCTACTTAAACGTTGATGCGATATGGGTTGCTCCTTTTTTTATGTGGAATCGTAACGGATTTGGCTATGACGTAGTTAATTACAAAAAAGTTGATCCAATGTTTGGTACAGAGGATGATTTCCGCGAGCTATGTGCAGTATATCATAAATTGGGTATACGAGTATACATAGATCAGGTTTATAATCACTGCTCTGAAAAAAATTCATGGTTCCAAAAAAGTGTAAAAAGAGAGGCGCCTTATACAGATTTTTTTGTATGGCAAGATGCCAAAGAATACACTCAGGGTGGAAAGCCTCTTCCCCCTAATAATTGGTTGTCAAAATGGGATGCATCAGGAGAAAGTGCTTGGACATGGAATGAAGAAAGACAACAATTCTATATGCATAGCTTTGACTACACGATGCCTAACTTAAATATCAATAACCCAGAAGTGCGCCAAGAATTATTAAAAGTGGCAAAATTCTGGTTTGATTTAGGGGCTGATGGTTTTCGCTTAGATGCAACGACGCATTATGGATGTGATTTGTTATATCGAGACAATCCTTTGGATGAAAACGGAGAGCAAAAGCGTATTTACGACATAAACAATGAAGTCGGCGCATTATTCCTGAATGAATTAAAAGATCTTGCAAATACATACCAAACACCGAAAACATTACTTGCCGAATATGTTTTTGATAAAGGAAAAGCTGGTAACGAAAAAGGTATAAAAACTGTCAGAAATAGTATATGTGATGCATTCTACATAGGTTCTTTGCGAAATACTTTAGAAAATTTTGCACCAAGCGTCGAAAAAGCCTTAAACGTGTCGCCAAATGGTCTAAAATTAAATTGGGCATTTAGTAACCACGATATGGAGAGAGCTGTAACCAGAATCTGGGGACAAAATTTCACACCGAAAAAAAGTGCATTATTGATAGAATTGTTACTTACTCTACCGGGAAGTATCTGCCTTTATCAGGGAGATGAATTAGGAATGCCTAATCCTCAGGATTTAAGTAAGTGTAAAAATTTACGTCGAGACTATCGTGGAATTTGGGGAATAGCTAATTCCGTTTGGGATGGTGCAAGAACGGGATTTTGTTATGATAAAAAATCTCACATGCAAATGGCTTTGCATCCAGACAGTGAACAGATCAAGTATTGCATAGCTAATCAGAAAAATGATGATGCTTCGACCTTGAATAAGGTAAGACAAGCAATTATTCGTCGAAAAGAAAGTATTTTTAGCGAATTTGGTGAGATAAGCTTTATCAAAACAAATAAGCTGGAAGATGTAATAGCTTTCGTTCGTTCAAATGAAAAAAAGACAAAGAAAATTCTATGTCTATTTAATTTTAACGAACGTTCTGTAAAAATAACATATCAAGGAAGAAACTATGAAATTACTCCTGAAACGGCTAAGTATGAAGACTTATAGTAAATAATCGATAAAAAAACACTGTCATAACAATGATAGTGTTTTTTTATGCTTAAATGCGTTTATGATAAAAAATAAACAACGTATTTAAAGCCTAAAAATCTCTTCAGCTTTACGCATTGCGGAAGGCGAAACAAAAACAATCAAAATATCTTTTTCTTCAATTTTATCATCGGATTTGGGATAAATGATTTCTTCATTTCGATAAATGGCACCAACTTTACATTTATCTGGAAGTCCGATTTCTTCAAGGCGCTTACCCAGATTAAAACTGTCATTATCAATTCTGACTTCCCACACTTCTCCCATGCCACGTTTTAAGCAATAGGCGTTATTAATTTTAGCCTTGCGAATATCTTGTAACATAGCAGAAGTTGTAATAAGAGAACGATCAACAATAACATTATCTTCTTCGCTATCAATCAAGCTATCAAATGCTCGAGAATTGACTAAAGATAAAGTGTGTAAAACACCAACTTTTTTAGCAATAAGCGAGGCTAATAAATTATCTTTGTCATATTCGGTAACAGCAACAGAAATATCAGCATTTTTGATATCCGCTTCATCCAAAATAACATCACTCATCATTTCACCTCTAATGATTTGTGTGTTATTAAGACTTTCTGCCAAATCTTGAGCAATCCTACTATCATCCTCGATAATTTTACAAGAGGAAATACTATCATCTTTTTCAAGAATGTTTGCTATGTAATAAGAAATAGCATTACCCCCAAAAATTACCAAATTCTCATTCTGTTTAGCAATAATTCCAAAATCATGCAAAGTATCAAAAACCTTGTCTCTTTCAACAAGAATAAATATTTCATCATTAGCTCGAATAGTTTCATTAGGTTTAGCAAAGAAGCTTTTTTTATCACGAATAATATGGATAACAGGGCTATTGTAATATTTTTTTATTTCACTGATTTCTGTGTTAATAAGAGGGCACTTTTCTGAGCATTTGAACGATAATAAAAATAATTTCTCATCAACTAATGGATAAGCGGCAGTTGTTCCTGGAATTTCAATAAGATTAAGAATGGCCTTAGCAATTTCAATATCGGGAGAAATAACTAGATCTACAGGAAGATTTCTATCGCTGTATAGGGTATTCCAAAGAGGGTTAAGGAAATATTCAGAGTCAACACGAGCAATCTTCTTAGGAATTTGAAACAGTGTATGAGCTACCTGACAAGCAACAAGATTAACTTCATCATTATCTGTAACAGCAATCAGAATGTCAGCATCTTTTGCGCCAATTTTCTCCATAATACTAGGGTGAGAGATTGAACCTACCAATGTTTGCACATCAAATTCTTTTGCAATCTCATCTAAGTGATCCTTATTTGTATCAACAACAATAATATCATTATTAGCCTGAGATAGGTAATCAACAATACTACGACCAACGTTACCGGCTCCACCTATCAATATTTTCATAATAACTCCTTATCAAGATTGCCAAAATAATCTTCAATTGCCTGAACCGCCAGAGAATAATCATATATTTTAGTATAAATCTCCCTAAACCTCTTCGCATCTCGAAGATTTTTTGAATACCAACAAACATACTTGCGAGAAATAGCAACAGCCATGTCTTTGCCATAAAAATCCACCATATCATTTAATTGTTGCAAAAGAGCTTCTTTTATTTCAGCAACAGAGATAGGATTAGGTAAAATACCTGAATTAATATAATTATGAACTTGTCCCGGAAGCCAAGGATTGCCCAATGCTCCACGTCCAATCATAACTCCATCAACGTGTGTTTCATCAATCATTTTTTTTGCAAGTTCAGGGGATGTAATATCACCGTTACCAATAACTGGAATTTTGACCGCTTCTTTTACCTGTCGAATAATATCCCAATCAGCAACGCCTGAATAGCCCTGTGCCCGAGTGCGACCATGAACCGTAACATAACAAGCTCCACTATCTTCGCACATTTTAGCAAATTTGGGTGCATTAACAGAGTTATTATCCCACCCTTTACGAAATTTAACAGATACTTTAAGCGGAGTAGCCTTTACAGTTGCCTCAATAATTTGTGAAGCCAGATTTAAATTTTTCATCAAGGCTGAGCCTGAATTATTTCCAACGACTTTTTTAACTGGACATCCCATATTTATATCTAAAGAGTAAGCCCCTAAATCTGCCGCCAACTTAGCCGCATCAGCAAATAAATCAGGATTATTTCCCACCAACTGTACAATTACGGGATAAGGTTCATTTCTAACATCAGCGATTCTATAAGTTTTTGGGTTTTTACGACTAATAGCGTTAATTGCAACCATTTCAGAATATAAATTTGCAATTCCTTTAGAAGCAACAAGTTTCCGCATAGGATAATCCGTAATACCTGCCATTGGAGCTAAAAAAACATTACTTTTAAGACCTATAATATTTATCATTTTTTACTCAACACTATTTAGAGCTTTAATTAGAATGAAATAGATTTTATCTAGAGATGCATTTACAGCTAAATTAATAAATTCATTGCGAGTTTCTCTATTAGGATCTAACATTTTTTTAATAAAAATATCCATAAGATATAAATATTTAATAGACACATTGTGAAATTCAATTTGATCGTCAAAAGCTTTACGTATAAGACCAGTTTGTTTTCTAGATAATCTCTCAGATAAGAAGTCTGTAAATGCCTTATTTTCACCAATAAGATATTTGTCCCATAAATCAAAAACATCAGTATTAGCAAAAATTTTATCAATTTTTATACCTAAAGCAATAAAAGTTCGATTAATTACTTGTGCTGCAGAAATTAAGGTATCTTGGCTAAAATCAGGATTAAGAGGTTCAACTTTTAAAACAGAATCTTTATTTTCATTATATTTATCTATCTTTTTTTCATAATCAGCTAAAGTAGAAGCCATTTCATCAGAAGATCTTTTAATATTATCTTTCAAGTTATCTAATTTATCTTGAATAATATTTAGATTTGATAAGGTATTATTTATATAAAAATTCTGTTCTTCAAGAAGTTTAACACTTTGCTGAGAATTTGAAAGAATTAAATTAGAAGACGAATTAATTCTGTCAGTACTCTTAGAAATAACCTCGTGAGCCTCATTAAATTTATCAATCACTTCAACTGCTTTATCTTTTAGATTATCAGTTTTAAGTGCTAGTTTGCTACTAATCTCGCCCACTTTTTCAACCATTGTTTCTGAAATGTTTTGTAAATCGAAATTCTTTGCTTGTGCTAAATTAGTAAAAGAAACAAGTCTATCCGTTTCTTTATTAAGAGCGATGACCACATTTTGCATACTGTTCACGACATACTCGCAACGATTTTCAAGCTCATGTCTTTTTTCATCAAATGTATCACCAAGTCCAAGAATAGTTTTTTCTGTTTCTGAATTTACAGTATGTAGTATTGAAATTTGTTGCTTTGCCATTTTTTCAATTTCAACAGAATTTTTAACCAATTTATCGATTTCTACAGCAATAGCTTGTCCGTAAGAAGATAATTTATTGTCCAGCAGATTTGAATTATGGTCCAAAATCTGAGTTTGCGCGGCAATAAGCTGTTTTTGCCCATCAATACGTCCTTCAAGGCTAGAAATACTTGTATCAATACGCTTATACAAGCCTTCAAACTCTTCAGAAGTTTTATAAAAGGATTGTTCAATTTTAAGAGTGTTTTCCATTGTTTTTTCTAGCATGATGTCAATATGCTGTTGACTAAGATGAGTAGTTTTTTCTAGTTGTTTTTTTATTTCGATAAGATTCTCTTTATTACTAACAATATTGTTTTTAACATTGGAAGAAAGCGCAGAAATTTCATCTAAAAGAGGATTAACGCGGCTTAAAAACATTGCTGCATTATCAGCAATCTCTGAAGAGCAATCTTTCATATTATTTATAGAATTAGTAGTCCTATCAGTGATATATGTACATCTGTCAGCAAGTGTTTTAACCCCCTCATTTAAATCTATTAAAGTTTTAGCAGAGTACGTATCAAGAAGTTGCAAAATATTTGCAAATTCATTGAGCCTTTCATCTAAATCTTTTTTTAACATAAGGGATTGCTCTACAACTGATTTATTTTCTTGTTGCAACTTTTGAATTTGCTCTAAAAGCGTCATAGCTAATACTTTAGCCTGCTTAGAGGTTTCAGCATCTGGATACAACAATCCGTCAATATAATTATGAAAAAGTTCTGCGCTAGCATCTAAACTACTACTACGTTCAATATAAGCAAGAAGAAACCAGAGCAATAAAAGAGGCATGGATGCAACTAGCAATAAAATCGCAAACTCAGTAGGCTGGACAGCTAAAACAGATTCCCAGCCAATAAAATTCTGAATATAATAAGCAATTCCTGCAAACCATATAAGCGCAGAAAGAGCCAAGCAATAAGCAAAATTATTGCGAAGCCACAAAAACTTCCGTACGTTTAGAGAAACTTGCGGAGAATTTTTAGATTTACGAGCCGTTTTATTGTCTTGCATCAATAAAAATCCCAAGAGTTACAACCAAATAATCAATATCATCAACGAATATTTTTTTCAAATAAATTATGCAAGAAAAGAAAACATTTATAAAATAGATGAAAAAAACAAAAAATTTCTATTGATTTTATAAAAAGATTGTTTATTCTAACGCAATCAATCGGGAAGAATGATGAATTTTAAGTGATTGAGATAAATGCCGCTATAGCTCAGTGGTAGAGCACGTCATTGGTAATGACGGGGTCGTAAGTCCGATTCTTACTAGCGGCACCAGTAAAATCAAGGGGTTAGATGATTTTTCTAATCTCTTTTATTTTATCGGTGCTACACCGGTGCTACATTTTTATAAAGTTTAGCTCTCTAAATTTCTTTTAAATATGCTATAAATATCCTTAAGAATCAATCAATTACAATTTGTAATCATTCAATGATAAATACGAAATGATGGTGTTTTAATTTTGACAGATGACGCTCTGTTATTGTAAAATTCCACCATGTTGGCAGTGTTGGGGAATATCCATTGCCAACAGATATTCCCATATATAGAGTCGTGCGGTGGTGTTGCTTATTCGCCCATTTGTCCGAGATATACAACTATAAACAAAAACAAGTGGAGAGAACTCTCTGCTATTATCAACTATTACTTAAGGATTTATTATGAAAATATTTCAAACATTTAACCCTCATTGTGAAAATCTTTCTCAAAAAGGGTTGCTTACTAATTTTAGAAAGATTTTGCAAAAGTATTATCGTAAAGAATTGGGTTCAAGGTATTTTAAGCATAAAGATAAGCAATTTCAAATCGGTATTTTCCAAGAGATTGGAACAAAGACTTTTAAGCAACCACATTTACACACAATCGTTGATATACCAATGGGAAAAATTAATCAGTTTCACAAGTTTTTAAAAGATGAACTCAAAGCGATTTATCCATCTTTAACAGACAATTGTCAAATTGTAGGGACAGGAAAGTATGACGAGCAAAATGTTTATGCATACTGTCAAAAAGAAGGATTGCCTATTATCACCAATAAGGATTTATATGAACGGATTACACCTGTTAATTGATAAATAGATACAACAAGGAGTATTTATGGGACAAGAAGAAACGGCAATAAAAGAGCGAATAAGAGCATTGATGAATAGGAATAAACAAATCAATACCGAACTAAAGAATAACGATTCAGAGGCAAAAAAATCGGTTTTAAATAATGAAAAAATGGCAAATAATGATAAATTGCGTCAAGAGCGTTCAAGACGTTTTAGATTAAACCAAGATAATAGAGATACCGAATTTATGAAAGAATGTTGTCAATATTTGCAAAGACTTGGATTAGTTAAAAGTCAGCACGATTTTTGTGTAGGCTTTTTGAATAAATCGCAACATTATTTGTCAGTGATTTTATGCGAACATCGTCATCCATCTGTCAATATTTTGCATAATCTTGTGCAGAATCTTAAGCAAGCACAATCTGTTTATGATGAATACGAGTTTAAAGAAGATATTTCACAACATTTTAACTATCTAATAAACAAAGGGAGCACTATAATAAATAAGCGAATATATCAGCAATATCCTACTTTGTTTTTTCGTTAATCGGTGCTTTTATGTTTTTTTAAGGATTCTCTATGACTATAGTAAGAGCATATCATGCATTATTAAATAAAGGAGTTAGATGCTCATATATTAAAAGCAATGGGGTTGTTGTTTATGACAATGGTTGGTCATTTTTAGTCGTTTTTAGAGCGACAGATATGCGACACTATGCAATTATTAAATACTATAATGGCGAATATAAGGCGGTGGAGCTATAATACCACCGCTTTTAACTACCATCCCATACGTTGAATAAATCGTCGGAGCGTCATCTTTTGAACACCCATGGCCTTTGCTATCTTGTTTTTGGATACCCCCTTATTCAACAGTTCTTTGACGTATTTTGCGTTTTTTGCAAGTTTGAGTTTCTTTGATTCAGCTCCTAAAGGTCTGCCTACACATTTACCTTGTGATTTGAGATTATCTAACGCCATTTTTGTGCGTTGGCTTATGAGATTACGTTCAATTTGTGCTGATAAACCAAAGGCAAATGCTAACACCTGTGATTGAATGTCATTGCCAAGATTAAATCCTTCTTTAATTGTTATAACTTTGCACTTTTTAGTCAAGCAAGTCTCAAGTATCCCCATCACTTCAAGTAAGCTTCTACCAAGACGTGATATTTCACAAGCTATAATGGTGTCGTTTTCTTGTAATTCATTAAGTAAAAGCCCTAATTTACGGTGTTTTAAAGCCTTACGGCTTGATATGGTTTCCTCAACCCATCTATCAATCTTTAGACCACATCTACAAGCATATTCTTTAATTTCAGCCTCTTGATGTGATTGATTCTGTTTTGTCGTGCTAACTCTAATATAACCGATGTTCATTTGATATCCTTTTTAAATATTTATCGGTAAATCAAAGAATTATAGTTATAAAGTGGGTGCATTTTAATGAACAATAAAATCAACCTCTTTTTTTTGTCTGTTTTTGTATTATTTAAGGCAATGCACCAGTAGGGCAAATAAGTTTAACAATAGGAAAATCAAGGAATTTAAGGTATTCAGTGCTTGAAGCTGTTTTTTATAATATTTATCAAGCTATATCAATAACATAACTGTTCAATTATGTTATCCTAATAGTGTTTGAAACTTTGAGGATATATAAAGATGAAAAGCTTGATTTGTATAATGTTTGTGTTTGTTTCGTTTTCAGCAAATGCATATGAGATGTGTTTAATTCCCAAACAAACTACTACTATGCAAGCCAGAGGTTGCTGTTCTTGGCATGGTGGTGTTTGTGGTTGCTCTAATGGACGTGCAAAGTGTTGTGATGGAACATTAAGTCCAAGTTGTGGCTGTTGATAACAAGGATTGCTAAATGATTGATATTCAAGAAATTCAGGAAACAGAGGTTCGCAAAAGAGGGGTAATAACAGCATATTTTCGTGCATGGAGAAACATATTTACATATCATAAGAGAACAACACGCTATGAGTTTTTTAGTTTTTTGCTTCTTAATATACTGTTTTCAATACTAATGCAGCCTATTTTTAGAAGTTGCATTGAAGTTGCTATATTGGTGCAATTTGCATCATTATTCGTTGGTTATGCATTACAGGTAAGGCGATTTCACGATATAGGTTTGAGTGGTTGTTGGGTGGCTTTTTTTTATATAGGCTTATTCATTGTGCCTATATTGTTGAAAATACTTAATTTGATTGATACTCAAGTAGGAGAAATATATTTGGTTTTAATGGGAATATATTGGATTTTTATGATTATAATACCTTTTTTTAAGGGGACGCCTGGTAAAAATATCTACGGCTTACCTGTATCATGGAAAGAATAATAGTTCAAATTTTAATGATTTACCTTACCAATGGTTTTAATAGTATTGACGGTATTATTGATAGCACTTCTCAATACTTCTACCCCAAGATTTACATAGATTTGTGTGCTTTTAATACTTTTGTGAGTCAAAGCCCGTTGCACAACAAACGGATTTGCCCCTTCTGCTACCATATATGTAGCAAGGGTATGGCGTAGGTCGTGTATGCGAAAATCTTTGAGATTTGCCCTTTTAACAATGGTTCCCCAAACTCGTTTTATATCTTCCAAATGTCCTGATTTGCTTGCTGGAGATGGGAAAACAAAAGGGGAGCCTTGATTTACTTTCTTGAGCTCTTCTAATAAATCAACAGCACTATCGGCTAAAGCAATCGTGATGTTTTTTGAGGTCTTTGTTTTAGGCATTTTCCAGATTTTAGCATCTAAATCTATCTCGTCCCATTTCATATGTAAAACATTGGATTTTCTTGCCCCTGTAAATAACATCATAAGGATGGCATATTTACTATATGAAAACTCTACTTTGTTTATAGCTTCAAAAAAATGTATTATTTCGGCATGTTCCAAATATCTAACTCTTGCCTCTTCTTTATTGAGTTTGACTGCTCTTGTTGGATTTGAGCCCTTGTAGTAGCCCTCTTGTATGACATAATTATACATAGCTTTCAGAAAAACAACGCATCTGTTGGCACAATATGGTTTTTCAGCAAGCTTTTTATGAAAACGCTTAATAGTATCAGATGATACTTGCGATATCTTTTTGTTTCCAAAAACTTTTTTAAGATGCAGATTCCATGCACGCTCATAACTTTCATAAGTTGAGTGAGCTAATTTAATACGATGGTCGCTCATATATTTTTTGTATAGCGTTTCAATAGTATCTTCTGCACGTAAATCCTTACGTGTCTTTTGAGGGTTATCTCCACTTACAATCATTGCACGAACTTTAATAGCAGCATCCCTTGCTTGCGTTATTTTCATTTCGTCTGGTTTGCCTATCTTATAGCGAACAGGTTGTCCATCAATTCGTTTGTATAAATAAAAGGTCTTTGCTCCATTAGGTGTAATTTGCAATACTAAATCCTTTTCAATAGTATCGTGATAATAGGTCCTTTTGTCAGTAGGTCGTAAGTCTTTAATTGCCTTATCTGTAAATCTGAAACTATTACTTTTCATTTAAGCCTCATAAAATAGTTAATTTTTATTAACTTTTGTAGCACTGGTGCTACACTGGTGCTACATTTAATCTTTGTGCAACATGTTATTATATCTTATTTTTTAAGTCAAGTATTTTAATAAAACAATGTAAAATCAGTATATTAAATTATTTCTTTATCATCATAAATAGTTGTATTTCCGATACGTCTTTAAGATTGGTAATGACGGGGTCGTAAGTCCGATTCTTACTAGCGGCACCATTTATCAGTTTCTGGCGTTTTTAGTAGTTCATCGAATGGCTTAACTATTGAAAACGCTATATTTTTTCCTTCAGTTTTGCAGTCCGATAA
>CALXTN010000039.1 GCA_944391405.1 uncultured Alphaproteobacteria bacterium
GCTGGTTGCAAATAATTTAGAAAATACTCTCTTAACTAATCCGGTTAATGGTCAGGTGACAAAGCTGGGAACTCCGAATGAGGTCTTTTATCGGAATGAGGGTACACATTTGAGATATACTTTTTATGATAGTGAATTGAATAATGTGGCGTTGCAATCTATAAAACAGAGGTTCGTAAATGCTGATGAAGCTTTGAAAAAACAGTTGAATATTCAATCAGATGTTTTTGGTAACATAGATGTTTGTGTGCCTACAACTTATACTTTTAAACGTGATTTTTTGAATTTTGTTCAAGCGTCCTCTTCTTTACCTCCAATAGTTGATGGAAATACAGTGTCTGATTTGCCTCCATTGCCGCAAACTGCTGATAAAAAAATAACACAGTTTCAGGGAATGGCGGCGGAATCTATGGATAAATTTGAGCAAAAGTTGGGGACAAAAGGCGGAACACATACAGTTAAGTTAACAACTCAACAAATGGCTAAAAAGAAAGGTATTATCGCAAAGGCGGCTGTTGCTAATGCTAAATTTGATAAGGCTATTGATAAAGTTGTTGATAGCGGAGCTCGGGTTCTTAATAATACTAAAGTTGGTAAAGTCTATGGAAAGGCGGCTCAGACAGTTAGTAAAACAGCGACGGTTAAGACCGTTTCTAAAACAGTCGAAAAGGTTACACAAAAAGCAGCGCGAACAGCGGTTGGAAAAGCTGTTACCAAAACAATTGCTAAAACCGCTGGTAGCGCTGTTGGTAAATCTGTTTTGAAGAAAATTCCATTGGTTAGTTTAGGTGCCGGTGCATGGTTTGCTTGGGATAGAATTAAAGGTGGTGATTGGAAAGGGGCTTGCGGTGAGCTTGCTTCTGGTGCTTTAGGGTGTTTTCCTGGTGTCGGAACCGCTGCAAGTACCGCTATTGATGTCGGTTTGGCGGCTAAGGATATTTCTCAAGTTATGGCTGAAAATAATCAAAACCAGTCTTCTGTGCATGATGAAGTTAAGGATGCTTTAGCTAAAAAAGTACCTAAGGACTTAAGTCGAAAAATTGAAGCTCGTGTTAATGAAGAAAATATTGCTAAGCCTGAAAGCACAGCGGTTAGAAAATTAACTCCTATACAAAGAAAGCTTATCCAGAAACAGAAACAAAATTCCGCTTGAATTAAATATTTCCTAACTAACATTGAATATTATGATTAATCAAATCGTTTGTTTGGGAATGTTGAAATATGCGCAAATCAAAACCTAATCTTAAAGAAAAAAAAATATCATCGACAGTCATATCTCAAAAAGAGGTTAAAAAGAAAAAACGTAAGAATAATTCTAAAAGGAAACATGGTGTTTCTTCTTGGAAACTTAAACTGTTTATGGTTTTGCTTTGGGTGGCTCTTGCTTTGAGTGTGTTGCTTGGCGGATTTATTTTTTATTGCTATAAAACGTTGCCGGATTTTTCTAAAGCAATTTATATTGAACGTCAGCCTGGGGTTAAAATTTTAGCATCTGATGGACGTGAAATCACTTCGTATGGCGGATTGTTTGCTGAGCCGGTGGATGTGGATGAATTGCCTTCTTATGTTTATCAGGCAGTTATTGATACAGAAGATAGACGTTTTTTTAAACATGGAGGTTTTGATTATATCGGATTTGCGCGCGCTATGGCGGTTAATTTGGTTAAAATGAGGTATGCGCAAGGGGCTTCTACTATTACGCAACAAGTGGCTAAAAATCTATTTTTGACGCGTGAGAAAAGTATTAAACGTAAAGTGCAAGAATATCTTTTGGCTCAATGGTTGGAAAAACATTTTACGAAAAAACAAATCTTGAATATTTATCTTAATCGTGTGTTTTTTGGTAGTGGCGCTTACGGACTTAATGCCGCAGCAAAACGTTTTTTTAATAAACAGGCTAAAGATTTGAATTTACGTGAAGCGGCTATTTTGGCTGGAGCTCTTAAAGCACCAAGTCGGTATAATTATCTTAGTCATAAATCTCAAGCATTAGCACGTTCAGAAGTTGTGTTAAAGCTTATGTTGCGAGCTGGTACTATTTCTTTGAAGCAATTTGAAGAAGCTGTTAATCTTCCAATTGGTGAGGCTAACAAAGATAGAATTTTGGGTGCTCGGTATTTTGGCGACTATATTATGGCGGAACTGGCTAAATTTATTAAAGTTTCTAATGAAGATATTTATGTGAAGACAACATTGGATTATCATTTGCAACAGCGGGCCGAGTATCTTTTGCGTAAATATTTACGACAAAATGCCAATAAACATGTTACTGAAGGGGCGGTGGTTATCTTAGATAAAAATGGTGCTATTAAAGCAATGGTGGGCGGTGCTGATTATTATAAAAGTCAATTTAACCGCGCAACTCAAGCTCTTCGACAGGCCGGTTCTTCTTTCAAGTTATTTGTTTATTTGACAGCTTTTGAAAATGGTTTTTCTCCTGATGAATTACTTGCCGATGAACCTATTCGCATTAATGATTGGGAACCTCAAAATTATGATAAAAAGTTTAGAGGCGCAGTTAGTCTTCGGCAAGCTTTTGCTCAATCCCTTAATGTTGCAACGGTTGATTTGGCTACATATCTTAATTTGGAAGACATTATCTCTATGGCCTTAAAATTGGGAATTACCACAGATGTTTCTGATGAGCCGTCTATTATTTTAGGAGCGGCAGAGGTTCGTGTTCTCGATATGGCAGCTGCCTATACAGCCACGGTTAATGGCGGTTTTGCCGTTTTTCCATATGCTATTCTTGATGTTACGGATACTGACGGACACCAGCTGTATCAATATCATCCAGCAGAAAGAGAAAGAGTCTTAAAACCTAAAACTGTTCAAAATATAAATATATTATTACGCGAAGTAGTGAAAAACGGAACAGGTAAAAAAGCTCAAAAAGTTAAAAATGCTCGTGGTAAAACAGGTACTTCTCAAAATTACCGTGATGCGTGGTTTATAGGTTCTAATGATCGCTACACCGCCGCTGTTTGGGTGGGGAATGATGACAATTCTCCTATGGATGGTGTTGGCGGAGGTTCTTTGCCAACTGAGATTTGGGCTGAAATTATGAAATAATTATTATATGGAACGGATATTTTATACGCCCATGTCACGGATAAAACGTGTTCCTATAATGCTACCATTTGAGAATTTGCCACGCACTTCTATTAGGTGGTTGTTAAATTTACGCCATTTTCCTACAGTTGAGCGGTTACGGGTAAATTCTAACTCAATATTTGCGGTGCCGCTTTCTGTTGCGCGTTTGCTGTATCCAGCTAGGCTGCAATCTGAACTGCCTATACCAAAATCATTACGTGCAAGTTGAATGTAGCCTCGGCCATCTTGTTCAACATATTTGCCACACCAGTTTTCTGTTTCAGCTGACGCTGAGAGGGCATAACTGTTGCTTAAACATAAAAATAGGAGCAGTAATGCCGCTTTTTTCATTTTTAATTCCTCCATTGGTTAATATTCGGTTAATTTATAAATTCTTTTTGTTTAATTGTCAATACTTTTGTCTATTTTGTTCTGTACTTTTTGTTTTTTGCACTTTAGAACGATTATGTGATTATAAATGTATTTTCTTTGACTTGAGGGATTGAAAATTTTGATATGTCTCTTCCTTAAATATGATTTATCTATCGAAATTCTATATCTTATTACAAAATTTTTGTTAAGTTTATTTTTAGAAGCTTGGATTTAATATTATGTGAAATTGTAATTTCGGAGAAGGAAAAATATCATGGATTTACATTTGAGCCTAAAAGATGTTTTTGCAATGGTGTTTGTTTTGTTGCTGTGGCATTTGTGCTTTCCTTACGGGGGAGTGATGGCTGGTATAATGTGTGCTATATTTGTTGGGCGAGAATGGAAAATTTCTTATCATTTTCCTGTAATTGATTTTTGTTTTATTTTGGCTTTTGGGCTAAACCTTTGGTATGTGTTGGCTTCGTGGGGTAATATTCGTCAATACGACTATTTTAATTTTGTTATGCATGCAGATTATTTCTTACAGAATAATTTCTTTTTTTCTTCTCCATTTACTTATTGGCAATCTGTTTATTTTCAGCCTCCTTTATGGGGATTGGTTTCGGCACTTGTAACGAAATTTTCCATATGGTTGGGGGCTACTCAAAGTATGGGTTTTGATAGTATACGTTTTATTAGTTTATTTTGTATTTCCGGTGCGGGAATCTTATTTTGGCAATTATTGAAATTATGTGATTTTTCTGAAAAACTTAAAATAGGGTTGTTTGTATTTTTTGTTTTTTTTCCTATACACGGTATTGTTGCTAATTTGGTGAATAATGACGCTTTGACTTATTTTTTGATGATGCTAATGATTTATTCTGGCTATAAATGGTATTTAGATGGTAGGTGGAATGATTGTTTGTGGCTTTCTTTAGCTTTGTTTCTGGCTGGTTTGGTTAAATTTTCCGGTTTGATGTTGGTACCAGCGTTAGGGGCATGGGGATTGTTACGTCTTATAAATGCTTCTGATAAACTTAATCGTCAGATGTGGGGGCAGTTCTTTATTATAGCTTTGGCGACAATTTGCGGTTTTGTTTGGGGATGGTTTTTACTCTATCACGATTTTCCGTTAGTTCCACCTCCAGTCAATAATAATTTTCAAGATTTAAGCGCTTATTCTATCGGACAGCGTTTTGGGGGGCTTGATAACATTGCTTTTGTCTTTGCTGATATTCACAATGGAGTGACGGAGCCTAATGTTTGGTTGGCTCTCATTAAAACTTCATTATTTGGCGAATGGAGTTGGAAAGGAGAATTTTGGGCTTGGATTTTATATGTTTTGGCGATTTTATGGGCTGTTTTGAGTGTTATTTCCTTCTTTTCTCTTTTGGTTTATAAGTTTGGAAAAGATTGGGGATTTAATTTATTCATTGTGATGGCGGTTTTTGTTATTTTGGCAGCTTGGTTGAACTTTTGGATTGAGTATCCTTATTTTTGCTCCAGTGAATTTCGTTATGTGATGATACTTTTTCCGCTCTCTTTGTTGTGGGTGGGGAATTTATTTACACATAAAAACCTGCCAAAGTATATCAAATATATTTTGACAGGTTTACTCGGATTATTTATTTTTGCTCGGTTTATGCTTTATTTAAATACCATTCAACTGTTTTAATAATCCCTGTTTTAAAAGTTTCATCCGGTTTATATCCTAATTCATTAGTAATTTTACTTGCATCTATGGCATAACGTAAATCATGTCCGGCTCGGTCTTTTACAAATGTTATCAAATCAGCATATTCTTTACCATCTTTTCTGGGATGTATATCGTCTAATATCTTACAGATTGTGTGAGTGATTTGCATATTTGTCAATTCATTATGACCACCGACATTATAAGTTTCACCGTTTTTGCCATTGTGGAAAATCATATCTATCGCTTTGGCGTGGTCAGTTACATATAACCAATCACGAATGTTTTGTCCATTGCCGTAAATTGGAATCGGAGATAAATTTAGACAGTTGCGAATAATGGTCGGAATTAGCTTTTCACCGTGTTGCTTTGGACCATAGTTATTGGAACAGTTGGAGGTTGTGGTGTTCATGCCAAAGGTATGGTGGTAAGCTCTTACTAAAAAGTCTGAACCGGCTTTGCTGGCTGAATAAGGACTATTTGGTGCGTACGGGGTGGTTTCTTTGAAATAGCCTTCCGCACCCAAGGTACCATATACTTCATCGGTTGAAATATGATGGAAACGACGGTTTTCATAACCGACTTTTGGGGTGAACGGCGCATCAAACCAGTGTTTTCTTGCGGTTTCTAACAGATTAAACGTGCCAACTAAATTCGTGTTGATGAAAGCGCGAGGGCCTTTAATCGAATTATCAACATGGCTTTCGGCGGCAAAGTGTATTACGCCCGTAAAGTTATATTTATCAAATAAATCATTAACCAGTTGTTCGTTACAAATATCACCCTTAACGAAGGTGTAATTCGGATTGTTTTCTACTTCTTTTAAATTATCCAGATTACCGGCATAGGTCAATTTATCTAAGTTTACAATCTTATAGTCTTGGTGTTTTTCCATAAAATACGGAATGAAATTGGAGCCAATGAAACCAGCGCCGCCGGTTATTAAAATTGTTGCAGACATTTAACTAATCCTTCTTTCCAATGGGGAATTTCTATATTAAAACGCGTTTTGATTTTTGTTTTGTTTAATACGGAATAGTGCGGGCGATGAGCAGGTGTTGGGTAGTCCTTGCTTTCTATCGGGCGTACTTTGCAGTTTAATTTGGATTGTTCTATAATCTCTCTGGCAAAGTCGTACCAAGAGCAGACGCCTTCATTTGTAAAATGATAGATTTCTTTTTCTCCGGTTTTGATTTGCGGAAGGGCTTTCACGATGGCTTCGGCTAAATCATAAGCATTGGTCGGTGTACCGATTTGGTCAAACACAACATTTAAGCTTTCTCTTTCCGATCCTAATTTACGCATGGTCTTTACGAAGTTGCCGCCATGTGGAGAATATAGCCACGCGGTACGGATGATGATGGCGCTGTCTGCATTGGATAATACATTTAATTCGCCTTCTAATTTTGTTTTACCATAAACGGATAAAGGGTGAGTTTCATCTTCTTCGTTATAGGGCTTGCAATTGTTGCCGTCAAAGACGTAGTCGGTTGATATGTGCACAATTTTTTTTCCGTATTTAGCTAGATATAAGGGGGCTAGAGCATTAATCTTGTGCGCATTTTCAGCATCAGCTTCGGCTTTGTCTACGGCCGTGTAGGCGGCGCAGTTGATGATATATTCATAATCTTTGTGTTGCAAAAAAGCTTTAACGGCTGCTTCATCTGTTAAATCTAAATCTTTGCGGTCAACGTATTCTGCTTTGTCTTGTAATATTGTTTGCAAGGCAGTTCCCAGCTGACCATTGGCTCCGGTAACTAAAAACATGGCTCTAAATCCTTTAATAAAGGGTGATTTAAATCTCTTTCTAAGATGTTGGCTTTATTCATGTCAATTTGCCAATCAATGCCAAGCGCAGGATCGTTTACGCATAATCCGCCTTCAGCTTCTTTGCAATAGAAATTATCACATTTGTAGGTGAAAACGGCGGTTTCAGATAATACGGAAAAGCCATGCGCGAATCCTCTGGGAATGAGCAACTGCTGTTGATTTTCTCCAGATAATTTGACGGCAATGTGTTGACCATAAGTTGGTGAGTTATGGCGGATATCTACTGCCACGTCCAATACTTCTCCTGAAATCACCCGAACGAGTTTAGCTTGTGCGTGTGCTCCTTTTTGGAAATGCAGACCTCTGATTGTTCCATAGTTTGAAAAAGATTGGTTGTCTTGAACAAAGTTATAAAATAATCCGTTTTGTTCAAATTCTTTTTGATTATAACTTTCAAAGAAGTAACCTCGTGTATCTGTGAATACGCGTGGGGTTAGGAGGTATACTCCCTCTAGTTTAGTTTTAGTAAAGATCATGCTTTTCCTCATATACTTTTTGTAGATAAGCTTTATAGGCAACGCCGTCTTTTAGTCGACTTATTAATTGTTGCATCTGGTGTCCGTCAATGAAACCTTGGCGATAGGCAATTTCTTCTATACACGCTAATTTTAGACCTTGACGTTGTTCTATAATCTGAACGAATTGAGCTGATTCCATTAAACTATCCGGAGTGCCTGCATCCAGCCATGCGTTACCTCGTTTGAGTGGAATTACGGTTAAGCGACCTTCTTTTAAGTATAATTTATTTAAGTCTGTAATTTCCAATTCTCCTCGTTTGGAGGGCTTTAGCGTGGCTGCTTTTTCGGCAACGTCTGATGGATAAAAATATAAGCCGGTTACAGCATAGTTGGATTTTGGCTTTTTCGGTTTTTCTTCTATGGAAACAACGCGTTTTAATTCGTCAAACTCTATCACGCCGAAACGCTCCGGATCAGAAACGTGGTAACCAAATACGGTTGCGGTGTTATCTTCTTCTTGAATGAGCGTGCGGTACGCGTTCATTTGCGATTGGATATAAAAAATGTTATCGCCTAGTATTAAACAAACTTTATCATTTTTAATGAAATCTTGGCCTAGAATAAATGCTTCCGCAATGCCATTAGGCGCGTCTTGCACCTTGTATTCAAGGTGTAGTCCTAAATCACTTCCATCTCCAAACAATTCCTCTATATTTGGGGTGTCTTTGGGGGTGGAGATAATCAAAATATCTTTTATACCAAATAACATTAATACTGATAGAGGATAATATATCATTGGCTTATCATATACTGGTAACAGTTGTTTTGATACGCATTGGGTGAGTGGGTATAATCTTGTTCCAGAGCCTCCGGCTAAAATAATCCCTTTCATTAGTGCTTCCTTTGAGAGTTGATGGTTAATGGTTGTAGTAGTTTGTTTATGTTGTTGAAATCTTCAACTTCAGGGTAGCGATTTTCTATGTTAAACGCATATATGTATGCTTTTTTATTGGCAAAATCCTTGCTGTTTCTTTCTAATTCGGGATTCTTTTGCAAATAATTTTTGTATTCTTCGGTTTCTTTTATCTTGTTTCTTAATAATCCACTACGTCTAGAGAACATCTTGTAATAATAAATTATTAAATATACTGTCAGCGTTTGAATTATCGCATAGAATAATGAGCTGTATATGCTTAAAATACCATCTATCCAAAGCAAACCTAATGCTAAAAATGTTTTTAGAGTGTATCGCCATATTTTCTTTTTGGGGGTTATATTTATGAAGATTGCCATATAAGGGAAGAGCATTAATGTAAATGAACTTAAAATGCAAAAACTGTTCCATGGATTGATTGCCAGCAGCGCACCACCAATAATGCCACAAAATAACATGCCAATACTGAATAATAAATATAACGCATTAAGTTTTAGTTTGAAAATATAAAGTTGTTTGTAAGTGCTGTATTTTAGGTAGGTATAAGCACGTTTTAGTTTTAATTCGGATTCAGCTCTGTTGTTTAAAACTGTTTCTTGTCCCGGGTATAAAAAGTTTATTAATTTTTGTTCGGTCTTTGATAATCTTTTCAAATTGTCACTCTTTTTTATTAAAAGAGTTTTATCATTATCACTGCGTAGTTCTAAAATGTTTTTCCCGCATAAATTTAGAATTTCTGCTCCGAGTGAAATCTTATCAAAAATATTTAAATTTAGCATCCTATAATTAGACGGGGTCTTTTTTATATAGGCGCGTGTTTTATCTTTGTTGCGGAGAATTTGTTCAAATGATATTCGGTAGGATAACAATATTGCCAATAAAGCGAGGATGGCAAATAAGTTTGCACCATAGTCATGAATAAACCATTGATATTTTTTTGAAAAGTCAGGAGCTAGCAATGTTCCCTTTTCCATGGTTAAAAATAAATGTATATCTTCGCCTACACCTAATGCGTTTGTATCTGCAAAGCCCAAAGCGTTAGGTGATAATGTTGTAATTGTAACACGCTTTTTATCTAATCCTTGTTTGGTTGAAACAATAGCATTTTGGGCTATAAAACTCTTATTATCCGGCAAGTAAACAACAGCATTGGCTGAACCGACTACATTTTTTAGAGTTTTAGCGGTGATGTCCCAATATAGTTCATCATAATTTTCATAAAACCATACTGCTCGATCTATAAAATATTTAAAACGATAAGTATAAATTCCTGTGGGCAGGTTTAGCGGTTCTTTGGGTTCTATATATAGATAGTTACCAATTTCTGTAATTTTATAAGGGGTTTCTTCTCCATTTATTGTTACCGATTTCAACGTAATATCTGTGCGGCGTTTTTCACCGTTTTTTGAATAATTATATTTGGGTAAAATACGGAAAAAACCGTATGGAAAGCTTTCGTTATTTGATATAAACGTGAAATCTTCTGTTACTTGTAGTAAACCGGTGGGTTCAATACGAATGGTGGTTAATACATATGGAAAATGCTCATCTGCCGGTGCTAAAATTTCTCGTTCATCTGATAATTTTACTTTTACGTAAGGGAAATCTGGCACAAAAGGTTTTGTTTCGCGTTCTTGTTCTTTTAGGCGATAAAAAGTCCCTTGGAGTTCAACATCTTGATTGAGTGTTTCGCTTATGTCGCCAGCTTGACGCATACTTTCTTGATAAATCTTTTCATATGCTGATAAAGTGTTTTCTTCTTTTTTGAGGGCGTTCGCATCTATTATGCTTGTTGTTGATGTACTGGCTAATTCGTCTTTTTTAACATCGGCTGTTGTTACTATTGCTAAACGCCTTTTTAAATATTCGTGTACTGATTTTGGATCTTGTAAATCTGGAAATTCTTCGTATAACTTTTTCATTTCGTTAAGACGAATACCTGGATCAATAGGGCGTATGTTGTTTTTTTCAGCAATACTGGTTATACCTGCTTGAGATATTATGGGGGCGGTAATTGTTAATATTATCAGAAAATACTTAAAAAAGCTCTTCATATCTTTTCTTTCAAGTTGCGGTCACTCTTCTTTTGTGCTATTAGCATAAATATGTTTTAGTATAATGGCAAGAGGTTAATTTTTTTAAAAGAAGATAATTCTTTATTTTTTTGTGTGTATGAATTAGGAGATTTAATATGGTGAATGAGTGGGGCAATAATTGTAGTAATGAAGCCGCAGCTATTATTTTAGGTGCGGGTAAAGGTACACGTATGAAATCAGATTTACCAAAGGTGATGATGCCTGTGCATGGAAAGCCTATGATAAAACATATTATAGAAACGCTTACATCTATGAAAATACAGAAAATTGTTACGGTTATTTCTACTGATGGTGAATTGGTTAAAAAAGAAGTGGCTCCTTATCAAACAGTTGTGCAAAACGAACAATTGGGCACGGGGCATGCCGTTAATTGTGCCAAATCTGTGTTGAATGGTTTTAATGGACCTGTTTTAATTGTTTTTGGTGATACGCCTCTTATTACTGCAAAAACTTTTCAAAAAACAATTGATAAAATTAAAGAAGGATTTGCTGTTGTGGTGTTGGGTTTTAAACCTCATGATCCTGCACGATATGGTCGGTTGGTTATGAATGGTGATGAACTTATGGAAATTGTTGAGTTTAAAGATGCAACAGATGAACAAAAAGCTATAGATTTTTGTAATTCCGGCTGTATGGGGTTTGATGGACGATATTTATTTG
>CALXTN010000040.1 GCA_944391405.1 uncultured Alphaproteobacteria bacterium
AAAACAATTGAAACTGTAATTGAAGAAAAAGAAAATTATCCAGATAACCCAGCCTTAAATATGGTAAACGATTATGCCATCCGTTGCCATTATCAGCCCCAAGATGATAAATTGTTCCCAAATTTATCAAAGAAAATTAAAACTCCTATAATCGCCTTACCTGAAAATGGAGGATTGAAAATTGATGAAAACAATATAAAAACAATAGGAAATGTCTTTATTTTTAACAAGGGAATGAAAAATATTTTATCTGACAAAATATACGGAAAAACAAATGAGTAATATGGGTGTGAAAGAAAAATATTATCATCTTCTCAAATCAGGAAGATTAGAAGAAATTGGTTGTAGTAAATACAGAGAAAAACAAAATGTCTATATGTAAATATTGTAATCAAGAAAAACCATTATGCAAAGCACATATTATTCCTCAAGCTTTCTATAAACAAATTTTTGGGGCGGACACTATTAATCCTAAAAGATAAGGAAAAAGCCCCTATTTGGGGCTTTAAAAAATTGTTGCGTTTCTTTATATTTTATAGTATTGTGCTTGTACATATTTATTATTTTTTTAAATTATTTACTTTATGAAAAATCGATTTAATTTTGAGAACTTAATTGATGGATGGAATCTGCCAATTAAACCCGAAGAGCTTCCTACTATTATAGAAAAATTGAGAACAGTGTTTGATATTCCTAATGGGCTGGCTCCTTTATACTGATGGTCTTATTTCTTCCGAAATCATTGAAAATCGGCAAATTATGGCCATTGTGGGCTTTATCAGCCAATCAAAAGTATTAGCGGTTTGCCTGCGACAAACTCGTCTTAACTGGTCAAACGATTATATTGCAACGCGATTAGAAGGCACTGGTGAGATGCGAAACGGCCAAGAAGCAACGCGCATTCTGGTTAACAGAGTAAGAGCAATGGGTTTCAATGCTGAAGCGGCCGAATGGTGTTTTGAATATGACCAAGACGGGGTTAAAAAGCACGAAGCCTTTTTACCTTCCGTGCTTGAATTAGGACATATCTTCTATAATCACGAAGTGATTAACGCCTCTTTGCAAGCTCTGGATGCAGAATTACTAGATGGTTGGTATCTATCTTCTTGTTCACATAGCTTCCATTGTGTTTGGCAGTCAAGAATGAGTAACGGAGATGTACACTATCGAGGTAAAAATTTGAGAGAGGGTGAACGTGCATTAGTTCGTCCAGTTTTAGATATTACATCTCTTAGCTTAAAAAAAGAGGATAACACCTTTGATACACCAAAGGAAATTTTACCTGGGATGTATGTTTATGCAGATGTATCCGGAAATACTCCAAAATCGTCAGGTTATGGCGGTTGTGGGAAATGTCAGCGGCTCTGAAATATTAGCCGTATGCTTGCGACAAAAAAGGTTACCTTTGAGGGTCTTTTATGCGCATCGCTTTTGACATTTGTGGGAAATGACAAAGAAGAAATTATTCATTGTCCTCGTTGCGGAGAAACATTGATTTTGCATCAAAAGACTGATGGTAAAGAACTAACTCGTTTGTTTATACGCCATACTCGCAGGGTTATCAATAATAAGATTGATGATAAGTCGCAAATAGCAACGAGTGCCGCATGGTGTTATGACTATAATCTGGATGGAGTAGAACAATATAGCGCTTTTCTGCCATCTTTAACGGAGTCAAGAGCTCTATTTGCCAACAAAGTTGTTATTAACCCTGCTCTAAAAGCTTGGGGTGCTGAAGTTCTTGAAGGGTGGTATTGGTCTGCTTCTTTATCTGATTCATGTCATGCATGGAAATTAAGAATGGATGACGGAACGATAGAGTATGATAAGGTCTGGGCTCCTGAGTATTATGAGGAAAGCAGTGTTGACATAAATAAGAAAATTTATGCTCGCTCTATTCTAAGACTAAAAAGACCTTAATTAACTTTACAAAAAACTCCTTTGAACAATTTCAAAGGAGTTTTTTGATACTATTTTTTCTTGGTCATTTCCGGAATAACCAAAACACCTGAAATGATAAATTTTATTCCATCTTCAACACTCATATCCATATTTATGGTGTCTTCTTTCGGCACAAAAATTAAAAATCCTGACGTTGGGGCGGCGTAGTCGGAATAAATACGTCCAGCAATTCTCGTCCTAATTTATCTTTTACCTCTCCTATGGTAGCGGAGCTGACAAATCCTAATATCCATATTCCTTTTCGGAAATATTCTAGCAAGACGACTTTGGTAAAAGTATCATTCTTGCTTGACAGAAATGTTTGAAATACTTGCTTAAGTAGTGAATAGATACTTGATATAAATGGAACTTTGTAGACGATCCATTCCCCCTAAACACAAGAAAAATTTTCCTAATAATCTGGCTACAAACATACTTATTAAGATGAGTACCAAAATCAGAAGGACAACACCTAATCTGGAGATGCTGTAAAGTAGATAGTTATCAGGTCTGTATTCCAGCCAAGCTTTATAGAGGTTAGATTTTATAGTTTAACCTCTTGTTTTTATACATTTTTTGCGGTTTGTATGATATATTTTCAAAACCTACTTTTTTTATTACCTATACGAACCAATTATTATAACCACCCTTGTTTTTCAATAACTTAATCAATTCGAATACAGTTTATTGTTTTGGGATGAAGAAATACTTTTATCCAACACGAATCTAAATAATTTGATTAAATTCCCCACAACGTTTTTGTGTATAGTTCTCCCCCCTATTCCTAAGGAGCTAGAGATTATTTTCTGTCTGTAAATTAGTAATCCCGTCCAAATCGTAGCAAAATGTTACCCAAAAGTAGAAAATAGAGGGCTTCCGAATTAGAAAATACACGACATAATATAAATACGCTATTTATGAAAAGAAGTGATAGTGTAAATTAATTCAACCATGGTATTTGTTTTAAACCAACTAATAAAAAACTGAGATTCTAAATAATGTGATTACATTTAATCAAATCTATCCTTTTTCTACTTTTCTAGCCTTCTTTCCCTTTTTATTTTCTTATATTCTTGTTTGAGTTTTAATCTTTTCTTCCCAAAAGAAAGTTTATATTCGATATAATATTTACAAAGGTTACTTAAAGAAGTATTTATAATATTGTCACTTAAAATAAATGATGCATTCGATGTTTTAATCTTTATGTTTTTTCTTTTTTCTAGCTCGAATATAAATATAGTAAGTAAAAACTCTCCAAAATATCCCAAATATCTAGATGCTTGTTCATCCATTTTAGAATAATCAATTAGCTGATCAACTTTTTGTAGGACTTTAAAGCAAAATTCACTATATTCAAAAAATAAATCCTTACGCATAACAAACATATTACATAGATATTGTATGGAATCATTGCATAAGCGCTCAGTGTTAAGTGTATATTCTGGGTATAATTCTTTTACTGTTTGTATCAAGATATCAAAATTATTGATATCTTGTTTAGGTAGTTTTGAATATTGAATTCGACAAGTATCTGATTGTAAATTTTTCACATCATATGGCTTTATAACTAGACAATCACAGTCTGTTAGTTTCTTCATGATTTCTTCATCTGCAATATGTTTCATATATTCAGAAGTCATGAATGGTACAAAATATACATTCCCTTTAGGTAGCCAGCAGCAATCTGGATTTCCCATCCAATCATCAAACATAAAGTGACGACGATAATGCATAAAACCAACCATATCAGGGGAGCCTATTTTATCATAGTTTTTCCAAACCCAGTATTGTGCCGTTAGTTCATTGTAACGAGAATTATTAATAGATATATTATCGCCTGTATCATCTCGAAGCATCCCTTTAAAAAGTTTAGAAGCTTGAGCACATCCGGTCTGAATAGGAGTTAAAATTTCAGACCGGATTAGCGGATGTTCATCATGATAAGATATGAAGATTTTTGTCATTTTACTGTTATATATTAATAAATTGTTTTTTCATAATTGCTTGTATCTTTGATTAACTTTTTTATTGTATTATATTTATTTTGGTATTTATTATTTTTCTTTCCTCTAAATATATTTTTTTTTATAAAGTAATACCATTTTTTTATCATAAACTTAATAGGATGCCCCCCTACATATAATAGTTTTATATCGTACTCATGTTTCGCTAGATGTTTATTAATACTTGAAAGATAAAATTCTTGCATATTTCCATATATGTTTTTTAAATTTGGCACATCAGACAATGTGATATTATTCAAAATGTTTCTGAGATGAATATTATCTAATACCAAATCATTCGGATCTTTTATACTTTGATAGCCAAAATTAAAAGTAATTTTTTTTACACTATTGGATAATTTTATCTCCTCAATTTTTTCTAATGAGTAACCTTCATCATTCATTATGTAAAGTATGTCTATATTTTTATAGGGAAATTTGCTTTTTAATTTTACTTCTTGTTCTTTCAAATAATCATCAGAGAATCCAACATCTCTAGCCATATAGACAAAAAGGATCTTATCTGCGCTATATATAGAATTATATAGTCGTTTTACTCTCCTTATATACTTATCTCTTGCTTCATTGTAACTTATATTAAAATCTTGCTCTGACGGAAAGTCATGTTTATATTGCAATCCTGTACATTTATTAACTATCCAGAGAAACCAATAGTCTTCATTTTTAGGATTTGGACCTCTATTCTCTAGGTCGTCTTTGTTGAAAAAATTTTCAAAATTATTACATATTAGATCAACTTTTCCGGATAACCCTCCATATCCACATTTTTCCCACAAAATTCCTCCTGACCAATCAAACGGCAGTGTTTTTTTTTGCAGATTATATTTTCTTAAAGCTAAAGACGTTACGCACCATTCACCAAGTGAAACTATTAAGTCGTATTCCATAATTGATCTCCCCTCTATATTTTATTTATTATATCTTTAATTTTTTTTCTTTTTATCTTATATTTTTTAGCATTCCAAAAAAATATTATAGATTTTAATAAATATTCTAGCTTTTTAAGTTTCAATTTTTTTAAGTTAGATGATACAATATGACGTGTTATGGTTGTTTCTATTTTGTTGAAATGTTTATTAATATTAGGAAAATGAATATCTATAAATTCTTTTCGCAATTGAGAAATATTCGCTTGTTTAGCAATCAATATTTGCAATATTTCTTCATAGCAAGGAGATATCTTTGCATATTTCCACCAGATATCTGCAAGGTCTACTGTTGCATTCCACCAAGGTTTGGGATGAGCTGCATAATGAATTATTCCTTGATTACTACTTCGGGCTATTTCATATTTCTTATATGTTTCTAATGGGCTCAATGAAAAACATTTATTTATAAATTCATTACTCTTTGTGTAGCAATTCCATTTAGGATCTAAAAATTTTATTTTTCCATCTAGTAACATATTTAACATGTCTTGCTCATAAATTTTTACATATTGTGCATGTTCAGTAATAAATGAGTTTAAAAACTCTAAAGAATATATTTGGCGATATTTTTCTGCATTAAAGATTAGTAAGCCTGTGTTTATATATTTATAAGGATCTATCATTTTCATGTAATTTAGTGCATAAGACATAAATGAAGGATCTGCTCCATTTAAATACCCTTGTAATACACTATCTATACATCCTCCTGCTAAATAATTATTAATATTCTCATTATAAAGAGCTCCTATATCTTCTTGACAGATCATATCTGCATCAACGACAATAACTTTGTTATATTCTTTTAATATTTGAGGAATTATAATTCTATAATATAAATCTGGGGAATAAACCTGATGTCGTATAGTCAAGTTTGTAGTAGCCAAATATCTTTTAGGAGATATATACCGGATAGACATATTTTTCTTCATCATGTTTGTTAATATTCTTTTATGCTGTTCAGATATATCATCGCTTAAAACTATAAAATCATAGTTATTAGTAGCAGAAGAATGAGCAATTGCTGAAGAAAGAAATACCGAAAATATGGATGCGTAGTTATCATTAAAGTTTGAAACTATGGGAATATTATTTGAGGTAAATGCTGGTTTTAAGTTGTCTTCCACTGTTGTATCTTCAACAAATAATAAAGGTGTATATTTTAGTTTATATTTATTTTGTTTTTGTAACCATTTTATGTAAATCCCTAATAATCTTTCCCCTAATGTTCCTATCGTTCTATATTGTTGCATACTATATTTACTTTTATCAATCTGACTTTCTAGCTCAAATAAAATATCAAAAAACCAAAAACAAAAGTTATGAAAAATCTCAGCTTTCATAATAAAACAATTGTACAAGAATGACTTGCTATCCTCATACATATAATTATAAGCCGTTTCATACATCTGTGGATATTTATCTTTAATAATATTCATCATCCTATCTACATCTTTAATATTATGATAATCTGGACTGTTTTTCATGGCTTCATAATTTGATTTTATATTTAAAGCTTTTAAATCTATTGGCTCCATAAAAATAGCATCGTATTTTTCTATCTCTTTTTGCATATATGAATAAGATAGATTAAATTTCTTAATTGTTTCAGGCTTCAAATCTGGAATAGAAATACAACCTTGATTGTGCTCAGAATTTGAATAGGTGCCAATGTTATTACTAAAGCTCAAATATCTTCTATAATGGCATAAACCATAGTAATCTGCTTTTTGATTTTTCCAAGCCCAATATAAAACTGTCAATTCACAGAAAGACATTCTTTTTTCAGAAATATTATCTCCTGTATTATCCCCTAGCATTTTAGAGGATGGATTGTGATCATATACAGCTCCACATCTCACAGGTATATATATATTATTGTCTATTATACTAGCATTATAATCAACGCGATGTGATACATAAATTTTTATTTTTGTCATATTTAACTCTCCATTCCTGTTTTGAATGCTTGAAATGTCCATAGGTAATCCCATTTGCCAAAGCGGCCGATACTTTCAATGTCGATTTCTTTGAGGTAATTTAGGATTATCTCGCGATTTTGATATATTCCGTGGGTAAATGTTACATTAGCATAATGTTCAAAACGAATATCTTTAACTACGATATCACAATCATCAAACCCACATATTTGTTTTAATTTTTCAGTTGTTTGTTTTAATACCCATTCTTCCGGCGGAACTTCGTCATCATTGGCATAAAAAACTTCAGCTTGCAATGAAGAACATCCTTCCGGAACATTATTCGGTGATTTCAAATTTGGAGAATAAACTCTTGCTGGCGGAATGTCCTCATCATAAATATAAAACCACAAATGCTTAGCTACATCAGGGCGTTTGAAACCCAGCGATATCTGATAACCGCAAGTCCAGTTTAAATTCTTTGCTGCATCTATCACCTTTTGTGGACAGTCGTTTATCATCTTGACAATTTCCGGTAGAGGCAAAGAGGATATTAGTCTTGAATATTCCTCACTACAGCCATCGGCAAAGAAGACTTGTTTCGTTTGTGGCAAAATTCTGACCACTTTCTTATTAAAACGGATGTCCAAGCCTTGACGACAATTATCCAAAATACTTCTAAATCCACCTTTCTTTGGATATTTCATATAATTTGTATAATAAAAGTTTTCGGCTTGTTCGGCGTATGAACCACGCAAAACTTCTTCCAAAGCAGGTGAGTAAATGCGATTGCCAATCCACTTGGTTTCCATGTCTTTGGGAGATTGTCCCCAATATTTGTGTGTGTAAACCGCAGCAAAATTATCAGTGAAATAATTACCATTTTGTGCTCGCAACCACTCATCATAATTTTCTATATCAGACACCTCTTTGTGCGGGCGATTCACAAAATCAGCAATAACCCTTACTTTATCCTCCGTGGGCAATGCCGATAAGTTGTTGATTGCAGGATGTTTGAGCCAACATCCTTGGTAATAATTATACGAAACAGAGGGATGGGCATATAAAGGAGCTGATTTTTCAAATATATTTGCAATATATTCATCTTTAGTAAAAGTAAAATGCACAAAGCGATCAAAGCGGAAACCATCTATGGTGAAATTTCCACACAATCCGCCCCAATCGTTATCTTTTTCATAAATAACGCTATTAATACCTTTTTGCTTAAGGTGATAGCCGGCTGAAATACCAGCTATCCCCGCGCCTAATATTATATTATTTTGCATGATGTTCCTCATGTTCTAAAATTTGTTTAACACAAAAATCATACATATCTGACTGAGTTAATGCCTCTTTATACCAATCTACTGTCTTTTCAATAGCTTCTTGCAATCCCCATTTAGCCTCCCACTGTAACATAACATAGGCTTTTGTTACATCAAGATTGAGTAATGTATTTTCATGAACAGCATTAGGATCTGATGCATCGACTACTTTTCCTTTGCCATAATAGTCTACCAATCGTTGAACAACTTCAAACACTGTTTTATTTGCTGAAATATGTGGTCCAAAATTAAATGCCGTTGCATAATGCACAGGATCTTCCATTAATTTTTGTCCAACTTTTAAATAGCCTGATAATGGCTCTAATACATGTTCCCAAGGTCTGGTAGCAGTCGGATTTCTGATTTCTATATCTTTTCCTTCTTCTATATAACGTATACAATCAGGAATTAAACGATTGTCTGACCAGTCTCCTCCTCCAATCACATTACCAGCTCGTACACAAGCTATAGCTTTTCCGTGTTTAGTATAATCTTTAGGATTAAAATAAGAATTACGATAAGACGCAATCATTAGTTCTGTACATCCTTTGGATGAAGAATAAGGATCATATCCTCCCATTCTATCTGTTTCCTTATATCCCCAAATTTGCTCTATATTTTCATAACATTTATCTGAGGTTATCATTATCACGGTTTTAACACAATCATGGTTTCTGACAACTTCTAATATATTTAACGATCCCATTAAATTTGTTTCGTATGTTTCCTTGGGATATTGGTATGCTGTTCGAACTAATGCTTGGGCAGCTAAATGAAAAATGATTTCTGGTTGATATTTAGATATCGTTGCATCTAGTGTAGCATAATCTCTTGTATCAGCTCTAATATCTGCATATAATTTATCTTTTAAATGACATGCTTCAAAATTCCCCTTAGGAGAGTATGGATCCAAAGAATACCCTATAACCTTTGCACCCATCATAGTTAGCCAAATTGAGAGCCACGATCCTTTGAAACCGGTATGACCTGTAACTAAAACTTTTTTTCCTTTATATACATCATTAAACATTGTGAGTTCTCCACCATTCGATTGTCATTTTTAGGCCTTCTTCTAAAGTATATTTAGGTTTCCAGCCAATTGATTGTAGTTTTGTATTATTGCCAACAACGAGATCATCGCCAAAGGCTGCGGGAATTGCACCCCATAAGATTTTCCCTTTAAAATCTGTCAATTCTGCTATTTTTTTAACAATTGTGCGCAGCTGTATTGGATTACCTGAACAAATATTTACAGCCCCCTCAAGATTGCTCTCAAAAACATCAACTATTCCTCTTGCAGTGTCTTCAACATGTAAATAGTCTTGAAATTTCAAACAGTCACTAACTTTAACATCTTCACCTTTAAGACAAGAATTAATTACTGATGGCATCAATCTCTGAGATTTCTCGTTTGGACCATATAGATTAAAAATTCTTGGCCATTTAAATTCTATGCTATTTTGTTTACAATATACTTTTGCTATATTATATACTGCATTTTTACCATTACCGTATAACGTGCATGGATCAGTCGGCGTTTCATTCTCTATGAGATATCCATATTTATATTCATATTCTGAGCATGTTCCTGCGCCTAAAAACTTTTTTCCACCGTTTTCCTTGAATAATTTAAGTAAGTTAAGTGAAGCAAAAACCCAATCCAAGTTAAAATCTGATACATGACATTTTGGTCCCACATACCATGCCAAATGTATTAAATTTTCAAACTTATTTTGTGCAAAAAAATTTTCTAACTCTTCTTTTTGAAGTAGGTTAACTTTATATTGAAACAAATTATCCTGTTCAGGCATATTATTAGGATAAACTAAAGCATGAACCTCGTAACCTCGTCTCAATAATTCATCTGTTACTTGAGTTCCTATAAAACCAGATGCGCCTGTAATTAAAACTCTCTTCATAGCCTAATCCCAAATTTTCCATGGAGCATTCCCCGCTGCCCACATTGCGTTTAATTCTTCTTTATCTTTTAACATATCCATGGCATGCCAGAAACCATTATGTTTGTATGAATTAAGCAAATTATCTCTTGTTAAATTTTTTAAAGGATCTTCTTCCCACATCATGTTTTCACTATCGTCAGGAATATAATTAAATACCTCTGGTTCGCATACAAAATATCCAGCATTAATCCAAGATCCACTTTCTTTGGGCTTTTCTGCAAAATTTGTTATAGATCCATCTTGTTGTATACCAAGAGCTCCCCAACGTCCTTCCGGCTGATAAGCCGTTAATGTACATATTTTTCCTGATTTTTTATGACACTCTAATAATGCCGGAATAGCAATATCTCCAACTCCATCACCATAAGTCAGCATAAATGCTTCATTGCCAATATACTTTTGAGCTTTTTTAATTCGCCCTGCAGTTTTTGTATTACGTCCCGTATACAAAATTGTCACTTTCCATGGCTCACAAGAGTTTTGATGAACAGTCACTCCATTCGTAGATAAATCAACTGTAACGTCTGAGTTGTTCATGTAATAGTTAACGAAATAATCTTTAATAACTTCTTGTTTATAACCAGTCAAAATGACAAAATCATTATATCCATAACTCGAATATATTTTCATGATGTGCCACAAGATAGGGTATC
>CALXTN010000041.1 GCA_944391405.1 uncultured Alphaproteobacteria bacterium
ATCACAGCAAGAAAAATCCAAGTTAGGAGGTAAATATTCTGCCCCACGCAATTTAACCTTTGCGCCGTCTTTAAAGCAAAGATGTGGCTGAGAGCGTAAATCACAACCACTTAAATCCACTTCATCACAGCAAGAAAAATCCAAGTTAGGAGGTAAATATTCTGCCCCACGCAATTTAACCTTTGCGCCGTCTTTAAAGCGAAGATGAGACTGAGAGCTTAAATCACATTCACTCAAATCCACTTCATCACACATGGCAAAATCAAGATTAGAAGGTAATTTTTTTACCCCGCTCAAAACAACCTTAGCACCGTCTTTAAAACGAAGATTAGGCTGCCCCATCAAATCACATTCACTCAAATCCACTTCATCACACATGGCAAAATCAAGATTAGAAGGTAATTTTTTTACCCCGCGCAATTTAACCTTAGCACCGTCTTTAAAACGAAGATTAGGCTGCCCCAACAAATCACATTCACTCAAATCCACTTCATCACAGTAAGAAAAATCCAAGTTTTTCGGTAAATTTTCTGCCCCCAACAAATTAACCTTAGCGCCATTTTTAAAGCGAAGATGAGACTGAAACTCCAAATCACATCCACCTAAATCCACCTCATTACAGCAAGAAAAATCTAAATTTGCCGGTAAATTTTCTGCCCCGAACAAATCAACTTTTGCACCTTCTTTAAAACGAAGACGAGACTGTTCGTCCAAATCACACCAACATAAAAACACCTCATTACAGGAAGAAAAGTCTATATTTATCGGTAAATTTTGAGCTTTGTACAAATCAACTTTAGCCCCATCTTTGAAGTGAATACTCTGCACACCCAGCAAATTACAACTTTTTTCTATCTCTTCATTATAAAAAGAAACATCTGCGGAATTAGGAATTTCCATATTTTTTGGAAATTTGACTTTATCATCAAATTGAATTTTCTTATCGCTCAAAAACATCATTTTATTATACGCGCTAAAATCTTCATCAGTAAAATGCGATTTCACACTAATCACCTGTGCCTGAACATCAACTCCAGAATACAAATATGGTCCATCATTAATTTTTTGGGCTTGTGCAAATTCTATTCCATAACCGGATTTTTCCGCTAATTCTTGTCCTAATTGCAAAATAGGCTCCGGCTGCTCACGGTTATCAAAACAAGCCAACACAACTTCTTTGAACTGTGTCTGTTCCTCATCCGGCAATTTAGCAATAAGTTGAAGGATATCTCTAATACAACGTGGATAGTTGGTAGATTTAAGAATATCGAAGCACACGTCCGGCGTTAATTTTTCTTTAGGTTGGCGCACCCCTTTTATGACCACGCCTTTATCATAAGCCGTCAGAATATTGGCAATTTTCAAAGGCGTTTTAGGATTTTCAATATCAACAAACATTTGCGTTCTCCCATTAACCTAACATAAGATAAGAATAGCACCAAAAAGGAAACTAAGCAACCTAAAAAAATACCGCTCTACCTCCCGCCGTGAGTTTTTGCGACAAACGCCAAATTCAAATCATTTTGTTTCTCACCATCGGCAAAAACGATTTCTCCCTTCCAATTTTCTGGAAATTTGATACGCCAATCATCCATTTGTTTTTTATTTTGAAAAACAAAACGCTTAACCCATTTGAAATCGCATTCATACATATGCACTTTAGAACAGTGCGACACATCAACATGTTCAGGCAAAGTCGTATGCATAAAACTCACCTGAGCACCGTCTTGAAAGCAAAGATAATCGAGCGAGCTCAAATCACAAAAACTGGAAGTCACACTACTACAATTTGAAAAATCAATCATTTTCGATAAGTGATACATATTCTCCAAAGTCACTTCGGCATTATCCCTAAAGCGCAATAGTTGCTTACTGTTCAAGCGACAATTTTCCAACTTCACCTTACGGCAAGAAGAAAAATCTTGAGGAAAATTATAGCACGAAGAAAGAGTAACATTTGCATTATCACGGAATTGCACATTATCAAATTTTGCAAAATCACAATCACAAAACTGAACTTTTTGACATTTAGAAATATCCAGATTAGAGGGGAAATTTTGCACATTATCAAAACAAGCCTCAACACCATCTTTAAGGATAATATTATTAACTCCTTGCAAGTCGCAGTCATGCACTTCAAAAACATCACATTGAGCAACATCCAAATCCATCTGCACATTTTTGCAATTAAACAGTTTCACTTTTCGCATATTAACATTAAAGTGCCATTTTTTAACATGAGAAAAATCGTCATCATGAAACTCCATACTTGACGAGCTAGGAAATTCTAAAACCTCGGGCAACACGCAATCTTCAACTTTATAAGCAAAAAAATTATAGACAGTCATTTTATCAAATTTTTGCAAATTCTGAGAAGTCATCGCATCATCAACTAATATTCTCGCGCGTTTGATGTTTGGAGCCGATAAGAGATATTCGCCGTCTTGAGGTTTTTCGTACCAAGCACGTTTTTCTTCATCGGCAACATAGATAAGACGTCGCAAATCCCACTCAAATCTTAAGCGTTCAGCTATGTTTTCACCAATTTCAACCACTTCAAAAGGTTGTTCACGACGCTCAAACGTAGACAATACGATATATTTCAAATTAATTTGTTCAGAAGCCGACGCATCATCAATAATCTCATCAATACATTGGAGCATATCTTTAATATTTCGGGCGTAGTTTGTAGACTTAAGCACCTCCAAACATACTTCAGGAGTAATTTTTTCTTTTGGAAGACGAGTTTTTTTATCAGAAGAAAGCCGTCCCTTTTTATAAGGGGTTAAGATATTTTCAACCGCCAACGCCGATTTAAAATCCGTAATATCTACAAACATTTGCTCTCTCCCTTTAACCTAACATAAGAAGAGAATAGCACAATTTAGCAAATTGCGCAACCTAAAAAAAAGTCCCTCGTTAAGAAATAAAAAAAGTCACTGCCGGTCTCGGTCGAACAGTTTACCGAAAAACTTTCCAAAGCGAATAGAAAAGTCTGCAGGTTTCCTCCGATTTTCTGCCTTTTGGGAATTCGAAGCAGTTTCTGGTTGTTCATCAACAAAAACAATTTTTCCTTTCCAATTATCAGGTATTTGAGCTTTACTTTCCTTCATCTGCTTGCGATTTTTAAACGTTAAACACTTGACATTTTGGAAACTGGTATATTTTAAACACACCTTATCACACATAGAAACATCAAGTTGAGGTGGAAATTTTTCAACAAAATCCAGCTTCACTTTGGCTCCTTTTTTAAAGCGCAGATTAGTCAGTCCGCTCAAATCACAACCAAATAAATTCACCTCCGAACACATGGAAACATCAAGATTATGGGGTAAATTCGATGCCGCAACAAATTTAGCGACGGCTCCGTCCATAAAGCAAAGATTAGATTGTCCGCTCAAATCACACTTACCCAAATCCACGGAAGAACAGCGAGAAAAATCAAGATTAGGGGGTAAATTTTCAGTATTATGCAAATCAACAACCGCTCCTTCCATAAAGCAAAGATTAGGTTGTCCTTTCAAATCACAACAAGACAAATTCAAATCCAAACATTTAGAAAAATCAAGATGAGGCTGATTAGATAAATCACAGTTATTTAAATTCACCTTAGAACAGCGAGAAAAATCAAGACTAGGCGGCAAATTTCGAGCAAAATGTAAATCAACCTTTGCCCCGTCATTAAAACGCAGATTAGGTTGTCCGCTCAAATCACAGCCGGACAAATTCACCTCCGAACACTTAGAAAAATCAAGATTAAGCGGCAAATTTTCAACACTGCAAAAATGCACAATAGCGCTGTCTTTAAAGCGAAGTTTCTCAAGACCTTTCAAGTTAGAATAAGAGATATACAGTTCTGAAAACAAGGAGGCAACAAAATTTTGAGGAAAATCTTCCATCTGCCTCAGTTTCAAGGTTCCCCCCTCTTTAAAGCGGAAATCCTGATAATTTTTCAATTTACCATAGGATAGAGTAACTTCAGAACACGAAGACAAATCCAAATTCTGAGGAACATTTTGAATTCCGGTCAAACTAACTTTAGCCTCATCTTTAAGACGAATACTTTGCACACCTGTTAAATTACAAGCATAAAAAGAATCTTCCGAAGAATTAGGCAACTCTAAAATTTTCGGAAATTTAACATTTTCTTTAAATTCGATTTTCTGATCGCTTAAGCAAATTAATTTTTCGTACGCGCTAAAGTCAATATTTTCAAAAGTATTTTTCAAGCTGACAAACCCTTTATCACATTTAGAAGATGACAGCAAGAAATCGCCCTCTTTGATTGTCTGCGCTTCGCCGAGTTCTTTTTCAAAACCATTAGCAACCGCCAACTTTTTACCCAACACAAGGATATCGTTCGTTTGTTCACGTTGCGTAAAGGTCGCAAGCACAACCTCTTTGAAGTGCGCCTGCTCTGGAGCTGGGAGTTCTGCGATACAGACGAGCATATCTTTAATGTTGCGAGCATAGTTAGTGGATTTAAGGATTTCCATACACACATCGGGAGTAATCGGCTCTTTAGGAAGACAAGTTTTTTTATCAGAAGAAAGCCGTCCCTTTTTATAGGGAGTTAAGATATTTTCAACCGCCAACGCCGATTTAAAATCCGTAATATCTACAAACATTTGCGCCACTCCACTAACCTAACATAAGAAGAGAATAGCACAATTTAGCAAATTGCGCAACCGGAAAAATACCGCTCTACCTCCCGCCGTGAGTTTTTGCAACAAACGCCAAACCTAAAACAGGAGGTTCTTGTTGCTCATCGGTAAAGACTAATTTCCCCTTCCAATCTTTAGGTAATTGAGCCCCACTTACTTCCATTTGCTTGCGATTTTTGAATGTCAAACATTTAACTTGAGACAAAGAACACCAAAATAAATCAACCTTATCACAGTAAGAAACATCCAAGTTTTCCGGTAAATTTTCAGCCCCCATCAAATTAACTTTTGCTCCCTCTTTAAAACGAACACTTTGCCCTCCGCAAATAACACACTGTGCCTTTCTTTTCATCAAAAAAGGAAACATCTGTTGAGTTAGGAATTTCCATATTTTTTGGAAACTTCACAGCACAATCAAATTGTATTTTTTCATGACTCAAAAAAATCACTTTATCATACGCGCTAAAATCTTCATCAGTAAGATGAGCTTTTGCACTAACCACCTCTTTCCTCACACCAACATCAGAAAATAAATACAGTCCATCTTTAATTTTTTGAGCTTTCGCAAATTCTATCCCATAACCGGATTTTTCAGCTATTTCTTGTCCTAATTAAAGAATAGGCTCCGGTTATTCACGATTTGAGAACGTTGCTAACACCACATCTATGAACTGTGCTTGTTCCTCATCAGGCAATTTGGCAATACATGCAAGCATATCTCTAATACAACGCGGATAGTTTGTAGATTTAAGAATATCGAAGCATACATCCGGCGTTAATTTTTCTTTAGGTTGACGCACGCCTTTTATGACCACGCCTTTATCATACGCCGTCAGGATATTGGCGATTTTCAATGGCGTTTTAGGACTTTCAATATCAACAAACATTTGCACACTTTTTTAACCTAATATAAGAAGAGAATAGTGCGATTTAGGAAATTGCGCACCCCAAAAAGAAGACATTTCTGCTGCCAATCAGCCCCACTAACATTTATTTTCTTTCTCTCGCCCAAACCTCATCAAAAAGCAAACAAGTTTGCGCTTGCAAACTTGCCCCATTAGGGTAACAAATTCGCTACAAAAACTGAACATACGGAATTTGCGCACTCAAACCGCCGCCATTCCCCTTTTGCCGAGTCAAAATAAGAAAGCTCCGCAAGAAAAGAGTGAATAGCGATTTTTAAATCCTCTCTCCATAAACGGCGTGTACAAGTACCCCCGAGCGTTGCGCCCAAAACCTGCTCCATAAAGGACTAAAGTAAGCGGGTGTAAGCACCCAAGTTGCCAAAAAAAGAGGGAGCTTAAAAAGTTCCCTGTTTTTGCAATGGGTGGGATAAAGGGGGTGCTATCGTTAAATCAGACAACGCGGTGTACAAACCACAAAGCACCTACCCGCTTACCAGCACACCCCAAAGTCAACGGCAACAAGTTGCCTTTAGCACGCCCCTTTATAAAAAAGAGGAAGATTTTGCAAGAGAGCCCCAGATGTCGTCCAAAGTTAGGGAGCGTACATAGAAGTAGGTGCCCCAACCGAAGAGACGCTTCCATCTGGAAGCTCAATCACAAAATCTTACCTTTTTAGAGAGCAGAAGCGTCAACACGCACACCAACACCCATAGTCGAGCTGATGGAAATCTTCTTGAGGTAAGTACCTTTCAAAGATTGCGGTTTAGCTTTCAAAATAGTTTCGATAAACATTTTGGCGTTATCATAGATTTTGTCTTCGCTGAAAGAAGCCTTAGCGATACCAGCGTGAACAATACCGTTCTTTTCAACACGGAATTGAACTTCACCAGCCTTAGCCTTTTTAACAGCATTAGCAACATCCATAGTAACCGTACCGAGTTTTGGGTTTGGCATCAAGCCTTTAGGACCTAAAACACGAGCAACACGCCCAGCCAATCCCATCATATCCGGAGTAGCGATGCAGCGATCGAATTCAATTTTACCGGCCAAGATAGAATCAACCAAGTTTTCAGCACCAACAATATCAGCACCTGCAGCTTTAGCTTCATCAGCTTTTTCGCCTTGAGCCATAACTGCAACGCGGATTTTTTTACCATTACCATGAGGAAGACCACAAACACCGCGAACCATTTGGTCAGCATATTTCGGGTCAACACCAAGGTTGATAGCCAAATCAATAGTTTCATCAAATTTAGCAACCGCATTAGCCTTAACCAAAGCGATAGCGTCTTTTAAGGAGTAGCTTTTAGATTTATCTACATTCTTATAAGCATTAACTAATCTTTTTCCTGTCATTGGCTTACTCCGTTACTTGAATACCCATAGAAACAGCCTGACCTTTAACCATGTTCATAGCTGCTTCAACAGTTGCGCAGTTTAAGTCCGGCAATTTAGCTTCAGCGATTTCTTTCACTTGCGCCATAGTAATTTTGCCGGCAATTTCTTTACCCGGAGTTTTAGCTGCGGATTTAACACCTGCAGCTTTCTTAATATAATAAGAAACCGGAGGAAGTTTAGTAACAAAAGTAAAGCTTTTATCTTCATAAGCTGTAATAATAACAGGGGTTGGGATACCCGGTTCCAAAGATTGAGTAGCAGCGTTAAAAGCTTTGCAGAATTCCATAATATTCAAGCCTTTTTGACCCAAAGCAGGACCAACCGGAGGAGAAGGGTTAGCTTTACCAGCCGGAATTTGAAGCTTGATTAAACCTAAAATTTTCTTTTTAGACTTAGCCATTTTAAGACCTCAATTTCAAAAATTGTTAAGACAAGGTCCGTGGTTAGAACATGGCTTGTTCCCCCACGGGATTAAGCATTTGCGATAAAACAAGGGTTTACGTCTGCAAGGCTTAAACACGAACAACTAAACCGCCCACAGACAGATTCGCCCCTGAGATAAAGCGAGAAATTGATATCACAAAAAAATAAAAAGTAAAGTATTTTTTTCACCTGAAGAACAATTTTCCCAAATGATACGCCCATAAGTCCCCCAAAAAAGACGGCACGATTTGTTAACCGCACCGTCATATATTGCCTACCTCACCCAATAAGCCCAAGCGCACCGCCCTAGTCCCCTGCTCATCTACAAGGTCAGCACCAAGGCAAGCAAAAGAGTTTACTTTCGCCCGATAGGTTTCAACTCATCAACGCCATCCATAGCATACATATAGTTATACCCTGCCTGCTCGATTAAAGCATCAATTTGTTTACCAAGCTTTTTAGAGCGTTTAATCATATTTACACGCATACCGAGAGCCTGAAATTCTTTGGCTTTATCAACCACTTCAGCAAAATCATCGGTATCATTATAAACCAAAATAACTCCATCCGAACGCTTCGGTACAAACCCCTCATCAATTAAGATAGAACAAATACGTTCAAAACCGATAGAAAATCCGACAGCTGGAACGGATTCGCCCAAAAACTTACCAATCATATTATCATAACGTCCGCCACCGGCAATGGAAGAACCAAATTTTGGACTGACAATTTCAAACACGATACCTGTATAATACCCCATTCCGCGCACAAGAGATTTATCATACACCACCTTAAAATTCGTATTAGCAAAATCGCGAGCAAAATCAATTACTTGGCGTAATTTTTGTACCACAGTTTTATCAGAACAAACTTCTGCGGCTCTGTCCAAAGCAGCTTCTTCGCTTTCAGCATCGGCAATTACTTCAATAAACTTCTGCACAATTTCCGGAGCATATTCTTTTTCAAGCAATTCAGCTTTAACCCCCTCAAGCCCGATTTTATCGAGTTTATCAAACGTAATGCAAACACTCATCACGTCATCATCATGAAAACCTGCGTATTTAATCATATCAATCAAGATGCGTCTGTCATTGATACGCAAAGTAAAATCGCTAAATCCGATATTTTCGAGAGCGGTAGTCGTTGCGGCAATAAGCTCCATTTCCGCCTGTTGCGAAGCATCGCCGATAATATCAATATCGCACTGATAAAATTCACGCAGTCTACCTTTTTGTGGGCGTTCAGCGCGAAACACGCGATCGATTTGAATAGATTTAAACGGCGCATTCAAGAACTGACGATTATTAGCAAAATAACGAGAAAGCGGCATTGTCAAATCATAACGAAGCCCACTATCCACCAAATCATCTTCAGACAAATTTTCTTGAGAAAGGTCAAGTTTCTGTCCTCGCTTCAAGATTTTAAAAATCATCGCCAAATTTTCACCGCCATCACTTTTATTCAAGCGTTCAATATCCTCCATAACAGGCGTTGCGATTTTCTGAAAACCGAATTGTTTATAAGTCTCAGCAATTTTGTGTTGAATAAAATCACGAAGCTCAGCTTCATTTGGCAAAAAGTCCTTAGTCCCCCGAACGGGCAATGCATTAACCTTCATAACAGACCTCAAAAAAATAAATTAAAAACCCCAAAACATTTAAGTTGAGATATCCATACCGCAAAGTAAAAAAAAAATCAAACAAAAACTTTTTTCCTCTTTAAATTTATATTTTTTTATGCTATACTATGAGCGGAATAAGGAAGAAAGCGACCCAAAACTTGAGGAGAAGATAAATGAAGCGCCAACTGAGTGAAATAGAAGCATTAATGAATGAGAAATACTTTGAAAGCCGTATGGATATGGTTCCTGCGAGCATCAAAGAAACGATATGCGAAATCGGTGGCAAAAAAGTAATTGTATCTCGAGAGTTAATTGTCAATGATCGAACGATGATTGGCGTGGAATATACGCCTGATGGTTTGATTGCGGGAGCGTTTACAACCGATAAAAACGGAAAAAAAATAAAAGTAGAAAGCAATTACAGCGAAAATGAAAATCATCACACTCCACAGAATTTGATTTCAGAACGGTTGGAAGAAATATCCAAGACTTTAGCACGCGAAAAAGCCGAGGCTGAACATAAATTTGCTGAAAACACCGCATCTAGAACAAACAACATGGAAGCATCTAAAAAAACAGTAAAAAGACGCACTATTAACGAAGAAGAAATTCGCAGAAGACAATTGGAACAATATAAAAATAATCGCCGCGGATGCTAAAGCATCAAATAACAAACAAATCTAGAAACACCCTAAACCCGCAATAAAAAGCGGGTTTTCATGTAATTTTGACACAACGGCCCAACATCTTTTGATTACTCAAACCTCGCACTACATTAACTTGCACCCACACGTAACTAATTTTGCATCAATTATAAAAAAAAAAAAATTAGATATTTATTCATGCGCATAATTACCGATAATTAACAAATAACCATCAATACTCTTCTCTTTAAGCCTAAGACAAAAGTAGCGCGCTAAACCAATACAAAAAAAACGCTGTCCATAAAGGACAGCGTTTTAAACAGAAGAAAAGTCTTAAAATACGGAATCAAATAATTGATGTTGCTTGAACAGCTGTTTTATCCTTGATGTTGAGGCAACATTCAACAATCGAAAAAGATTAGATGAGACACGATGATGCTTCATATAAGCCCAAAGAGCCTGCTCCAAATCTTCTTTAACCATCAATTTGACCAAATCAAAAGTCACCGTATGACTTTCGAAATAAAGATTTGCCAGCTGAAAATCGTTTCGACGCACCAATAGCATTTCCGTCTCAGGCTGTAAGCAGAAACGTTTCAAATAAGCTTTAAGCAAATTAGTCTGTGGCAAACGAACCAAATACAACTCTTCCTCAAGCGAAAGAGTGCGCTCAAACACCACATCATCACAACCTGCGAGCAATTTCAATTCATCACGCACATCATAAACCCAAGCGTTCTGAGGCAAATTCGCGCATTTTTTACTACTCCGCACCAACATAGCCAAAGCAAATTTATCGAGAGGATAGCGCAAGAACCCATAAACATAATCAATTTGCTCCTTTTCTTTTTTCCCTAAAAAAAAAAAAAAA
>CALXTN010000042.1 GCA_944391405.1 uncultured Alphaproteobacteria bacterium
TTGTGGGAGTTTTCGACAACTCCGCTCTCATCTCTGAGGGCTCTCTCATCATAAAAGACCTTTCTTAAATTGCAAGTGTTTTTTATGGAGCTTGCATCCGCTTAGCTTAGGTTTTTGCTCTTAGGGGGAAATAAAATTTTCAACGATGTATTGTGGAGTGTTTATCTTTGGGAGGCGAAGTTATGGACGATTAGGGAGCGGGGGGATTGGTCCTATGGGCGTACGTTGAGCCGTTGACGTAATGTTTGTATGAAATTTGTTTATACATTCGTAGGTGTCCACGAGATTTTGCGTTTATTAAGCTTTTGTTGGTTTTTCTGTTTTTTTGGATTATATTAAATGGTGGCTGTACGATTGTTGAGTGATGCCTAAACTTCTTTTATCCTTTTTCCTTGCAATCGTACGGTCATTTTTTTGTGTATACGTGCATAACTTTCTGGAAAGAATGGAAATATTTTTGCGCATCGTTACATTATTATACAAAGTGCCGAGATATTTGCAAAGGCCTATCTTTGCGGGGGCGCACTTATTCGTTATTTTTTTATTTTGGGGGTGTGATGTTTAAACATTTTAAAATCGGTACGGCGTTGGCGTTAATGCTGTCGCTTTGTGCCTGTGACGAAAATAAAAACAATAATCAACAAGCGCAAATGCAGGCGCTACAGTTGGAAACCGTGCAGGTTTTGCCACAAAATGTGCCTCTTGCTTTTGAATTTGCCGCACGGGCTCAGGGGTCTAAGGAAACAGAAGTGCGTGCCAGAGTGGGCGGTATTTTGCTGAAACGTAATTATGTTGAGGGCGCTGAGGTTGAAGAAGGAAGCGTTTTGTTCCAAATCGACCCGAAACCTTATGAAGTCGCTTTGAAACAAGCGCAGGCTAAGTTGGCCCAAATTCAAGCCGAACTTAAAAATGCCGAAACTCAACTCGCTCGTACCGAAAAACTCTTTAAACAAGGTTATGCCAGCGAGAAAACACGTGATGAGGCGGTGGCTAACGCAGACTCGCTTAAAGCTTCTCTCCAACTCGCTGAGGCGGAAGTTGACGCCGCTCAACTTAACCTTGACTACACGACCGTTACCGCGCCAATCAGCGGTAAAACCAGTATGGAAACGCAATCCGAGGGAAGCCTTATTTCTACAACCGGTGATGCCGGACTGCTCACTTATATCACTCAACTTGACCCGATTTATGTTATCTTTTCGGTGTCTGAAAATGAGCTGATGGCGCTTACTAATATGGTTGAAAGCGGTAAAATCTTGAACCCGTACAACTCTAAAGATATTGTCGCAAAACTTAAACTCGGCGACGATAGTCTTTACGAAGAAGATGGTAAAATTGACTTTATCACTCCGAATATTGATCGCGCTACAGGTACTGCTAAACTTCGAGCCGTGTTTGCGAATCCGCAGAAAAAATTGCGTCCGGGGCAGTTCTTGCGTTTGGTTATGGAAGGTTTAACTCGCATTGATGCGATTATCGTCCCGCAAACCGCAGTTATGCAAGGTGCGAACGGCGCTTATGTCTATCGGGTTAATTCCCAAAACGTGGTGGAAATGGTGGGGGTTAATACCGGACTTACCACGAAAGACGGTGGTTGGATTATTGATACGGGACTGCAGGCCGATGATAAAGTTGTTATCAGCGGATTGTTGAAAGTTCGCCCAGGGATGACGGTGGCTCCGATTGTGGTGAATGCAAACGTGCCGGCGGCGAATAACCCTGCCGTTAAAGGTTATGTCAAACCCGCGATTGAACAGTCTCAGGCTGAAATTGTGCCAAATAGTTTGGAGCAGGCGCAAGACGAGGCTCGGGCGCTTATTAGCGATGAGGTTGTGGCGGACGATGATAACAATGCCGTAACCGGTGCCGATAATGCTCAAAAAACAACGCCTTCTGAAGATGTTGTTTATGAAACACCGTCATCCGCTCAGGCGCAATAAAATCGGGAGGGTGTGATGTTTTCTAAATTCTTTATCGAAAGGCCGATTTTTGCGACGGTAATCTCGCTTATTATCGTACTGGCCGGTTTGGTGGCGATGAAAGTGTTGCCGGTGGAGCAATATCCGAATATCGTGCCGACCGAAATTCAAGTGACCGCAACTTATCCGGGAGCTACCGCGGAAGTGCTCGCCGATACGGTTGCCGCTCCGCTTGAACAGGAAATCAACGGCGTCAAGAATATGATTTATATGTATTCCAACGCCACTTCTTCAGGCTATTTGACCTTGGGCGTGGTGTTCGATATCGGTACAGACCCTGACCAAGCAACGATTGACGTGAATAATAAAGTGCAGATGGCGACTTCTAAACTGCCGTCTGAGGTGACTAAACTCGGTGTGACCGTGGAGCAGAAATCCAACTCTATCTTGCAAGTGATTACGATGCGCTCCACCACCGATACTTATGACACGGTTTATGTTTCTAACTATGCGCTCTTAAACGTGCTTGATGAAATCAAACGTTTGAAAGGCGTGGGTAGCGCTTCGTTGTTTGCATCGCAAGATTATTCCATGCGTATTTGGCTTTCTCCGGATAAACTTGCCGATTATGACATGACACCGCAAGACGTGATTGCCGCTATTCAAGAGCAAAACTCTCAATTTGCCGCAGGGCAATTTGGACAAGAACCGATGGATAAGGATTTGCCCTATACTTATTCGGTTAATACCAAAGGACGCTTGGTTGATGAAAAAGAATTCGGCGATATTATTCTTAAAAGCGATGCAGACGGCGGTATGCTTCGTCTTAAAGACGTGGCAAGGATTGAACTCGGCGCTCAGGATTACAGCGTGTCTTCAACCTTTAACGGTGAGCCGGCAGTCGCTTTTGCGGTTTATTTGCAGCCGGGGGCGAATGCTTTGGAAACGGCTAATCTCGTAAAAGCTAAAATGGCGGAACTTTCTAAAAACTTCCCGCAGGGGATTACTTATGAAATTCCATACGATACCACTTTGTTTGTGGAAGTTTCTATTAACGAGGTTATTCATACTTTTTTTGAAGCTGTGTTGCTCGTGATTGCCGTTGTGTATCTGTTTTTACAGAATATGCGCGCGACACTTATTCCGATTTTGGCGGTGCCGGTGTCTATTATCGGGGCGTTTGCCGGTATGTATTTACTCGGTTTCTCCATCAATTTGCTGACGCTGTTCGGACTTATTTTAGCGATTGGTATTGTGGTGGACGATGCTATTATCGTGCTTGAAAACGTGGAACGCTTGATGGAGGAAGAAAATCTTTCGCCAAAAGAAGCGGCGATTAAAGCTATGCAGGAAGTGTCCGGTCCGGTGGTTGCGGTGGCGCTTGTACTTTCCGCCGTGTTCTTGCCGATTGCGTTCTTGGGCGGTATGACCGGCGTGATGTATAAGCAATTTTCGGTTACTATCGCTGTGTCGGTGTTGATTTCCGCCCTTGTGGCTCTGACCTTAACGCCGGCGTTGTGCGCTCTTATCATCAAACACAAAAAGCATAATCGTGAACCGATGCGCTTCTTTAAGTGGTTTAACAGCTTTTTTGAAAAAGCGACTGAGTGGTATTTGAACGGTGTGCGTTATTTCTTGCATCATCGTAAGCAAGCTGTTGTCGGGTTTTTGGCGGTGTTGGCCGGTATTATGGCGCTGTTTAAAATTGTGCCGACAGGATTGGTGCCGAATGAAGATTTGGGCAATCTCTTGATGGCGTACTCTTTGCCCGAGGCTTCTTCTTTATCCAGAACCGAGAACTTTACCGCTAAAGTTGGTGATGCCGTGCGACAAAATCCGGATGTGGAAGACTTTTTGACCATTAACGGCTATAATATGCTTTCCGCAAGCCAAAATACTTATTCGGCGATTAGTTTTATTACCCTTAAAGACTGGAATTTGCGTGAGGGCGTGGGGCAGTCGGCGCAAGATTTGGCGCTTAAGTTTTCCGCTATCGGGATGAGCCAAAAAGACGGTATCGCTTATGCGTTTAGCATGCCGCCGATTATGGGGATGAGCACAACCGGTGGTTTTGAAGCATATATCCAAAATAAAGCCGGTAAAAGTTCACAAGAGTTGATGACAAAAACTCAAGAGTTTATTGAGGCTGCCAATAAAAGGCCGGAACTTGCCGATGTTCAGACCACGTTTTCGGTCAGCACGCCGCAATATCGTATTGACCTTGACCGTGAAAAGGCAAGAATGCTCAATGTGCCGATTAACAGCATTTATTCGGTGATGCAGGCGACGTTCGGAAGTCTTTACGTCAACGACTTTACTTATCTTGGACGTAATTTCCGCGTGACGTTGCAATCGGAGGCAAAATTCCGTCGCACCCCTGATGATTTGCGCTATGTCTATGTTAAATCCAATAACGGCGATTTGGTGCCGCTTTCTACTTTGATTAAAGTCGAGAGAGTGACGGGGCCGGAACTCGTGAACCGCTTTAATATCTTTCCGGCGGCTAAAGTGCTCGGTAATCCGGCGGAGGGTTATTCTTCCGGACAGGCTATTAAGGCGATGGAAGAAGTGGCTCAGGAAGTTTTGGGACCGGATTACGCTCTGGCTTGGGTCGGTTCGGCGTATCAGGAAAAACAAACCGGCGGGGCTTCCACACAGGCGTTCGTCTTTGGGCTGATTATGATTTTCCTTATTCTTTCCGCTCAATATGAAAAGTGGTCGTTGCCGATTGTGGTTATTCTTTCCGTGCCGTTTGCCGTTTTGGGTGCTTTGGCGGCGGTTTGGATTAGAGGTATTGAAAACGATTTGTATTTTCAGGTCGGGTTGGTTACCCTTATCGGGTTGGCCGCTAAAAACGCTATTTTGATTGTGGAATTTGCGGTGATGAAAGTGCAAGAGGGGTTGTCGTATGTGGAAGCGGCGATTGAGGCTGCTAAACTTCGTTTCCGTCCGATTGTGATGACGTCGCTTGCGTTTACGTTTGGCGTGTTGCCGTTGGCTATCTCTACCGGTGCAGGGGCGGCCAGCCGTCATGCTATCGGTACGGGTATGGTCGGAGGTATGCTCGTTTCCACTTTCGTTGCGACGTTGTTTGTGCCGATGATGTTTGCTATTATCGGGGAAACTTTTGACGAGGAAAACGTTAAACTCCGCAAAATTAATCAACGTGCGGAAAAACGCGGTCGTCCAAAATTGAAGCGTGAAATGCGCTAATCTCAGGTTTTGAGAGCTTATTGATTAAGCAGGGGCTTTTTCTCGCTCCTGCTTTTTTTTGCTTATTTTGCTTGCGTAATTAAAAAATCTTATTATACTAGAGGCTGTTTTTGTAAGTCTATGTTTATTATTTGGCTGTCCTGATGGGAATTTATGGTGTTGATTTCAGTGTTGATGTTACTCTTTTTTATGGATGTTTTCTTTTAACCTTAATATTAACCCTTTAAAAATTTTCACTATGGAAACAAAAAAGTTGTATGTTGCTTCCAGTATTTGTGCAACAGTATTGGCAGCGGTTGTGATTGTTTTAACGGTTTTGAACATTCAAGCAGTGTTCGACGGTAGTTATCAAACAGTTTGGACGGCGTGGTGGCGTAATTGGGTTGCTTCTGTGGCGGCGGTGACTTGCATGTTTGCCATAACAACTTCGGCGCAACGTCGTTGGCTTAGAATCAAACTTGTTGGAATGGCCGGTGTGCTCGGGATGGTGGCTTTTGCCTTTTTTGGGCTGGCTATGGTTGTCTTTTCTTTTAAAGAGGGGGCGTTTGCGAGAGGTATTCTCCAAGCTTGGGTTACTTTTATCGCAACATTCGTTATCTTTTTGGTGACGGCTTATCTTAATCGCACGCAGGCTGAACAATCTGAACCAAATGCTTGAAGCGTCAGGCATTTTTATAAAAAAAAATAGTCTTGTATCAAATTTTTGGTCTGTAGACATATGGGGCATTTGTGTCGACGGACATGGTTAGACATTTTTTTGGGGGGGGAGTTTTTGCTTTCCCCTTTTTTTATGGCTTTTTAATGGTTGAAAAGAAACGGAATTTGTGAAACGTACTTGGGGTTTTATTGTTGCGGATTTCTTTTTTATGTGTTATACTTTCTGTATTCTAGATTACTGTTGATGAAAGAAAGAATGTATGTTTGTTCCGGTATCAAACCCCAAAGGGGCGATTTCTTGTGAGAATCTTTTGCACCCTTATAAAAAATTAAATCAAAAATTGACGTGTGATAAAGCCTTGATGCTCCTTTCGCATACAAACTTTCAACGCAATATTTTTGACCTCTTAACTGTTATTAATAAACAAAACTCAGGCGGTGAACTGAAAGAAATTGTGCTTGCTTGTTGCGATAGACGCAATCCTACTGAGCGTAACCTTAATCTTGCGTGCTCGATTGCCGAAAAGTATCATTACGAGGACGAACTGGCGCAAGTTCTTGAGCGTAATAACGAGGATGATTTCACTTTAGCGTATCGCTCTAACTCCGAGGCGTCGGTTATTCTCCCTTATGACGAGGGCGGGCGTTATTATGGGCGGGATTGGCACCAAATCCTGATGGCAAGGCAGGTTATTCTTGACGGAAGAGACGCTGAAGAACTCGCGGTAAATGGAAATCTTGACGAGCTGGATTTTACTTCATTTGATGAGTTTCATAATTTTTATGACTTGAATTTGGAAGATTTCAGAGTGCGTTTGACGTCTAAAGTGGCGTTTTCGGATATTAAAATTTTGTACTTGGGAAATTGTGAACAGCAGGGGTGGAAAAATGTTTCGTTTCATCATGTTGAGCAATTAAAGCTGGATATTGACGCAAAACTTCCGGAAGTGTTTGATTGTTCGGGATGTCGGAAGGTGCATATGAACGAAGCGGATTGTTCCGCACTCAAAATACTTAAACTTGATGATAAAGTGGAGAAAATTGAGCTTTCGCATATTCCGGCGGAGGGATTTTTCGGAGCGCCTGATTTAAGGCCTTGCAAAGAGGTTAAGCTTAAACATATGGATTATTCCTGCGTGGAAAACGGGCAATTTGAAGACGGGGCAAGCATAACGTTGTTTCGTTGTTCTAATTTGCCAGAGGTGCTTGACTTGAGGCGATTTAGCAGGGTGAATATTGGTTCTTGTGCAGATTTTAACGATGTTAAAGAAATTTTGTTTCGGGACGGCGCCGAGGTGGTGTTTCATGAGCAATACTTTTCGGATAAAGAAACGATGGCGCCGATTAAAGCCGATTTTTCTAAATTAAGCAAAGTGGAATTTTTGAAGGTGTTTAATCAAGTGCCGCCGGAGCAGTTGTTTCAAAAAATTGAATTTGCCGAAGGAGCGGAGGTGGTTGTTGCGTATACGAGGAATGTCGGTAAACAAATGGATTTTTCTCGCTGTGGGGCGGTGACGTTTTTGGACTGCAATTTGGAAGATGTGCCGGCTGAACATTTGCAACTTGCCAAAGGGGCGAGAGTGCGCTTTAACGGAGCGGAAAATATTCCTTGGGGAGCGGATATTTCTCAATGCGCAGAAGTGGTTTTTGATAAAGAAGCGAACCTTGATGCTTTTCAATCGCTGAAATTTGCAAAAGGGACGAAGGTTAGTTTTGATGGTTTTGACGCGCTTCCTCAAGAAATGGATGTTTCAGAATGTGCTGAGTTGTGGATGTTGCATATCAAAAAGCCTCTGCCGCAACTAGATTGTCATAACGTACGTGTGTTTACGGCTCTTCATGTGGATTTTAGTGGGTATCCGCTTCAGTTTGCGCCTCATGCCACGGTGCAGATTTCCCAATGTAGAGGTTTGGGTGTAAATACTGATTTTTCTAACTGTAAAGAGTTGGGTGTGGATGCCACGGACTTATCCTTATTGCCGAAGATTAAATTGCAAGATGGCGCTTCGCTCTCGTTGCTTCATCTTAAAGACAAGCCTTTTGAGGCGGACTTGTCTAATCTGGCTTATGTGCATTTATGCAATGCTAGGGTGAAAAAAACGCAAAAATGGAACTTTGCCGACGGGGCGGAGATTGCTCTGGTGCGCGTTGATGGTCTTGTCGGTTCATTTAACGTAAAAAATTGCGCGAAGTTGCAGATTGAAGATTGTGATGTGCAAAATCTCACTTTTCAGCTTGAGGCTCCGCGCGAGCTGATATTCAAAGATGTTTCTAATTTGCAAAATGAAATCCCCAATATCCCGTTTCATGAAGCGGATAAAGTTGTTTTGCAAAATTGCGACTTGCTATGCACTTGGGATATGCGGTTTAAGAAGGGAAGTCAGGTTATGCTTGATTTTCAAAGTGGCTTAATCCCGCCGACGCTTGATGTTTCCGAATGCGCCGAAGTGGGGCTCTATAACTTGCATCGCTATGCGCAACCGCTTCAATTTGCTCCTCATGCCAAGGTCGCTTTTTCTCGCTCTACACTGCCGAAGCAAGTGGATGTTTCTCAATGTGCTCAGGTTTCATTTTATAAAGTTGATGCGGAGCAGACCGAAAATCTTACTTTTGCCGACAATTCTAAGGTCGAGGTTCATGAGATAAACGCATGGCCGAAGATTTTTGACGCCTCTCATGTGCGGTGTCTTAAATATAAAAATTGCTCGCTGGATGGGGCTAGAGGTGTTCTTATCGGGGATAATATGCAGGCGTTGCAAATAGATAATGTTTCTGATTTGCCGAAAACGTTTGACCTTAAACAAACGCCGCTTGTCTTAATGACAAATATGAGTCTTGATGGCGTGAGTAGAATTGTTGTTAATAATGATTATCAGCGCGATATGCTCGTGGCGCTTAATCCCAAGGTCAAGTTCAAAGATAAAATTATCGTGCGCTTCCCAAAAGAGTTTGCGACTCAAATGCCGCCGCTTAAATTTAAACAGAGCAATAAAGTATCACTTAAATTTGCTCAAACCGTTCGCGCTCATCCTAAACGCGGACGCTAATTAACCCTTTTTATGAAAGTTAAATCTATGTCTAAAACTTCAGAATTACGTAAGCAATGTGAGGAGTTCCTCGATAGTCTTGATAAACAAGACAAAAAAAAGTTTTTTAAAGCAATGCGGCATTTAATGCTTTCGGATAAAAAATGGGCTGATGAATGGCGCGCTGAAATGGAATTTCAAAAAGAAAAAGTTCTGCAGGATAAGAATACTCATGATGACGATGGATGTTATGAATTTTTGGGCTTGAAATTCTTGAAAGAGGATGAGAGGTTTGATGATATTGAGGAGCACATACTTGATGATGTTCCCGTACCGGCTCTTGATGTTGATAGACAGGAAACTATTGACGAATATTTTATGCGCTTGGCGCTTAAAGAGGCTATACAGGCTTATAAAGAAGATGAAGTGCCTATCGGGGCGGTGCTCGTTTCTAAAAACGGTGATGTTTTGGCGACCGCTCATAATACTGCTGAACACGGTTTGCACGCTATGGCGCATGCGGAAACCGTTGCAATGAGCGTGGGCGCTATTTCATTGCAACAAAAAAGACTTTGGGATTGTTCGCTTTATGTCACTCTTGAACCGTGCGCCATGTGCGCGGCGGCTATGACGCATATGCGAATTAAACGACTGGTCTATGGCGCTTCTAATCCGAAGGGCGGGGCGGTTGAAAATGGGGTACGCTTTTTTGAAAGTCCTTCTTGTAATCATAGGCCGCTTATTACTAAAGGGGTACTCGCTGGTATGTGTGGGGATATATTGACGGCGTTTTTTCATTCCAAAAGGTAAAAAGGGTAAAATTTTGCGATTGAGTTCGCGGATGGAAGCGTCTCGTCGGTCGGGTCATGTACCTCTTTTGTACACTCCCCTCCCTAGGACGACATCCTCGTCTCACTCACAAAATTTTCCTCCTTTTTAGAGTAAAGAGTGGACTTTTTTGGGGGGGCAATTTTGAGCGTCTAATCGTAGATGGTGCTCCTCTTCGTCACGTCACGGTGCACTTGTGCACGCTTATTTTTTGCTCGTGCTCCTCGGGAGACATCTACTTCTATCCATCTCAAATTTTAGGCAACTTACAAAGGGTAAAATTTTGCGATTGAGTTTGCGGATGGAAGCGTCTCGTCGGTCGGGTCATGTACCTCTTTTGTACACTCCCCTCCCTAGGACGACATCCTCGTCTC
>CALXTN010000043.1 GCA_944391405.1 uncultured Alphaproteobacteria bacterium
CTGTATAGAAAATAAGTTTTTAAGGTGTAAAAAATCCCTCGTTTGATTTGAACGGGGGATTTCTTTGTGGCGCAGATACCTTTAAACTATTTAGTGTAACTTTTGATGAAGCGTGGATTTTTGCCAAGATTTGAAATCAATTCATAAGCAATCATGCCGGCATCTCTGGCGACATCGTCTACGGTATAATCATCGTTGATGAAATAACCGAAATCGCCGACTTTGACATTGGTTAAATTCGTTATATCGCATATCACGTTGTCCATGGATACACGCCCTAAAATTTGGCAAAAGTGTGGCTTGCCCTTTTCATAAAAAATAACCTTGCCTCGATTAGATAAGGAGCGAGGCAGACCATCACCGTAACCGATGGATACAATTGCCGTTTTCATATCTACAGGTGCACGAAATGTGGCTGAATAACCGACAAATTCGCCTTTGCCTAGGTTCTTTATTTGTAAAACCGGCGCTTTTAATTCCAAAATGTTTTGCATCTGATTTTCTCGATATGGAGCGGTGTTAATTCCGTACATTGCTGCGCCAAGTCTGGTCATATCAAAATGAAAATCATGTCCTAAAAAGACACCGTCCGATGCTGATAACGTGGCGGGCGTGTTTGGGAAAAATCTGGCTTTTATTATCTTGAAATTATTTAGTTGGCGGTTGTTCATAAAATGCGCTTGTTCGTCGGCGCAGGCTAGGTGCGATAATACATACGAGAAACTATCTAATGTATCTTGTGATAATTTGTTTAATTCGGCAGTACTGAATCCTAAGCGATTTAAACCGGTTTCAACTTGTATGGCAGGAGAAATTCCTTCTATTTTGTTTTGTTCCCAATAGTTTAACATTTCAGGCGAGCATATGACCGGTGTTAAACGGGCTGTCTTAAAATATGGATATGATTCTTCACCAATACCTTGCAAAACGAAAATTTCCGCTTCCGGTACAGACGGACGAATGCGCATTCCTTCTATTCCGTGAGCGACAAAGAAATGGCGACAACCGACGGCGTATAGCGCTTCGGCAACTTTTATGGCTCCTAATCCGTACGCGTCATCTTTGATAACGGCGGCAGGAATAGCCGGTGCACACAGAGTTTTTAGTAAATTGTAATTATCAGTCAACTTTTTTAGGTTGATATTCAAAACCGGTGTGGTATATATAGACATCTCGTTTGTTCCTATTGTTTTGAAAGTGTTTGTTACATACCATGCAGTTTATTGATACGCATATTCATTTGCAAGATTTTAAGGCGGATTTTGCACCGTCGGTTTTGAATAATTCTGAAGCTGAAAAGTTGATTTTAGTATCGGCAATTCGTAATGATTTTCAGAAAATTACCGATTTGTGGCGTGCATATCCGCAAAAATTTGTAGGTGCGTTTGGAGTGCATCCGTGGTATTATCGTGAAGAACCGCCTCTTAATGAAATGCGCCAAATGTTAAGGGAATTCCCGAATGCTTTAGTTGGCGAAATTGGGGTAGATGAACTTAAAGAACCGGTATGTGACGGACAGCATGAGCTTTTTTCTAAACAGCTTGAGGTGGCAAGAGAGTTTTCGCGTCCGGTTATTGTGCATGCGGCAAAGGCTTTTGCTGGTTTGATGGAACACGAGCATGAGCTTAAACAAATTAAATTTTCGCATCACGGATTTGTTAAAAATAACGAGTTGCTGAAATTTATCAATAAATGCGGCGGTTACATCGGTTTGGGCGCGCTCTTTTTGAAACAAGAAAAGGCAAAAGAAATGTGGCAAATGATGCCTAAAGATAAAATCTTGTTTGAAACAGATGCGCCGTTTCGGGTGAATGAAGAAAACTATAATCAAATTGTGCAGGATAATTTGTTACGCTTGGCGGAGATTGCCGAGCTTGAGCCGGAAACGCTGGCTGAGCAGTTGGTTAAAAATGCGCATGAGTTTTTGAAAGTTGAGGATTAAGATGATATCTTCATTAGATGAACGTTTAACACGTACTATAGCTCTATTGGGGAAAGAAAAAGCTCAACGCGTTTTTAATACTTCGGTGATGATTATCGGGTGCGGCGCGGTGGGTGGATATGCGTTGGAGATGGTGGCGCGTCTTGGGTTTAAGAAAATCTTTGTGGTGGATTTTGATGTCTTTGAACCAAGTAACTTAAATCGGCAAATATTAGCAACTGCACAAACTATCGGGCTTAAAAAATGTTTGGTTGCCAAAGAGCGGGTTTTGAGTATAAACTCAGATGCGGAAGTTGTGGCGTTGGATATGAAAGTTACTGCCGATAATCTTTCGTTTGTTTTGCAGGAACAGCCTGATTTTGTGATTGATGCTATTGATGATGTGATGGCAAAGGCGGCACTTTTAGCGTTTTTGGCTGAGCATGATATCCCTGTAGTGTCTGCGATGGGGGCAGCACTTAAAACCAAGCCCGAACTTCTTAAAACAGCAACTCTTGATAAAACCCAAGGGTGTCATTTGGCTAAAAAATTGCGTGAAATGCTTCGCAAGCAACAAGTGGATTTAGAGAAAATTAATTGTGTTTATTCATCCGAAAGTGTTAAAATTTGTAAAGATGAAAACGGACAGAATATTTTAGGTTCGTTGCCGATTGTACCGGCGGTCATGGGGGCAATGTTGGCTTCGTTTGTGTTGCAGAGAGTGCTTCAAGATTAGACGGTGCTTTGGGGGAAATAAAAAAGCATCCTCCTTAAAAGGGGGATGCTTTACTGATTGCAAAGTTTGTTTACTTGATGAGCGATAGGATGAATTTTTTGTGTTCGTCCCATTCTACCAGTGAGTGATACTTCTTGTCCCAGATAATGCCGGTGAAATCTCTGGAGCGCGCATAGGCTTCTGCTTCAGAATATTCTTTAAATTCACAGCAAATGTCTGTGTTGACGGCATGGTTGCGTAGATGGTTAGCGAGCTCAAAAATCGATTTATCCACTTTGTCGGTCGTGAATATCAATATCTTGGCTTCCGTTCGTGGTGGATATAATCCCATGTCTTGCATGGCTACCCATATTCTATCCAAACCAAAGGCCATTCCGACACAACCAACATCCGTACCGCCGAGGTCTTTGACAAGGTTGTCATAGCGACCGCCACCTAAAATGGCACCGACATTACTTTGCGGTAAGATACCCTCCAGAATAAATCCGGTGTAGTAATCCGCTCCACGGGCTAAAGTTAAATCTAGTTCGCAATAACGCGTAATTTCTTCCGGCAGATATGAGAGTATCTCTTGAAGTTCTTTGATACCTTCTTTGACGGACGGGTTGTGGTATAGTGCTTCAAACAGCTCATCTGGATTATTCAAATCATAATGTTTGAATACAACTCTATTGATACGCTCGATGTCAAATTCTGTAAATCCGCGTTCGGTCAACTTCTTGGTGAAGTCTTCTTCATTTGCTTCTGATTTGCCGAATTTGTCTGCACAATCTAGTGCTCGTTGGACTTTTAAAAGGCCGCTTTTTCCCATGTATCCGACCTCTTCTGCAATACCTTTGATGATTTTGCGATGGTTGATGCGGATAATGAAATCTTTGAAACCTAATTTCTTTAAGCCGCATACCGCTAAGTTTATCACATCAGCATCGTTGTATAGTGAACGTGAGCCGATAATGTCACCGTCGCACTGCATAAACTCTCGTAAATGGCCTTTGTCGATGTTGTCATCGCGATAAGCCAGCTGCATTTGGTAACGCTTTATCGGACGTTTTAATTCCGGATGTTCGGTGGCAAAACGTGCAAACGGTACCGTCATGTCATAACGGAGAACAAGGTCTTGTTTGTTGACATCTTGCAGGTTAAATAACAAATTTTCTCCTTCGCCGTGGTGACCGGTAAAAACTTCTTTGAACTCGAAAGTTGGTGTTTGTAGAGGTTCATAACCGAATGTTTCATAAACTTCTTTTAAGCGTTCGTAAACAAAGTTGCGATTTCTAGCCTCAGTTCCATAGATTTCTATGGTTCCGAGAGGAATGTTTGATTTCTCCATTGGGCAATCAATTTTAGTTAAACATATCTTAATAATTAAAAGTGCGAGAACTTTTTTAGTGGTAGTGACGATTTTTGTCAAGAAAATTGTTTACTTTCATTCGTTTTGGTTTTATAGTCGGCGTATGACTGAAAATTTTGAACAAAAATATCTTAAAGTTGATGATATTCATACTGTGGCTTATCGTTTGTATGGTAATAAAAACGGTGTTCCTTTATTGATGCTGCATGGTGGCCCAGGGGGCGATATTGATTATGGTTTGTTAGAACTTATCGATTTAAATGCTTTTTATGTGGTTACAATTTCACAACGGGGGTGTGGCTTGAGTGCTCCATTTGGGGAATTACGTCGTAATACAACTCAAGACCTGATTGAAGATATTGAAAAAATACGTCAAGCCGAGGAACTTGGCAAATGTGTTATTTTCGGACGCTCTTGGGGGACTACTTTGGCTCTTTTGTATGCGCTTTGTTATCCGCAAAATTGTTCTTATTTGGTGTTGCGAGGTATCTTTTTGGCGCGTGATGAAGATGAAGATTGGACCTTGCGTCGGTCGGCTTTGGTTTATCCAAATGAGTGGAGTGAATTTGCTCAAGGTTTCAGTCCTGATGAACCGCTTAATGGGCAACTCTATCAAAAAATTGTTCAAGCATCGGATGCGGAGGCGTTGCCTTTTAGTCAGAGATTATCGCATTATTTTGAGATTTTGGCGACGAATAATCCTCAGGCTCCGTTGCGTGAGGAAACTTTGCAAAATTTGACCGCAAATCGAATCTTTTTGCATTATAGTGTTAATCATTATTTTTTAGCACCTGATTTTATGGCGAAAAATCTGCCGAATTTAGATAAGTATCATCTTTGTGGGACGATTTTACATGGTGGGGCTGATAATGATTGTTTGGTTAGCCAAGCGCAATATTTGCATCAACAATGGCAAGGTTCTCAGCTGATTGTTGAGCCTAACGCACCGCATTGCGACAAGCATCAAGGTATTCGGAAGCATTTGCAGAATATATTTAAGCAAATTGCGCAAGAAGTTTCTATTTAACAATTTTATTTAGCTTATTCCCATCCGTTTAAAACGCGTTCTCTGGTGCGTTTTTGTACGGCGGCATCAAAATATTGATTGTTGCGCAATATGTCATATGCATTGTTGCCTTCGCTGTCGCGTACTTGTGGATCTGCTCCTCGGCTAAGTAATAATTTGATGAATTTTGACGGATAGTTGTTCTTTAGGGCATATAATAACGGGGTGTCTCCGTGTTCGTTTTTGATGTTCAAATCTTTTTGCGCCATGATGATATTTTCAACAATCATATCCGATCCACCTCGATTTAACACGTACCATAGAGGAATATCTCCGGCTGCATTCGGTATATCCGTATTTGCTCCGCCACGCAATAATGTGCGTATCAGAACATCATCACCTTGAGTGCGTAATAAATACCATAAAGGTGTTTCTCCTCTTCTGTCCTTTTTATTGACATCCGCACCATATTCTATCAGCATTTTTATGGTGGATGATGGTAAATTTTGACGCACAGCTGTCCATAAAGGTGTCTCACCTAGGTTATTGACGCTGTTTACATCGGCTTCATTATCCAGCAATGTTTGTACATAACTGATGTCTGCATGATTGGCTAAAGCATACATCAGCGCGGTATTTCCGGCATTGTCTTGATGATTTATGTCCACTCCGTTTTCTAATAATAGTTTTGCTTTTTCTATTTGTAATGATGGAACATTTTTTTCATCGGCTTGGGCGGAAATAAATATTAGAGCATTCTTGCCTTCCATGCAGGTGGCATTGACATTTGCTTTGGCTTTTATCAATTTTTCGAACACTCCTTGGGAACTGTTATACAAGCCGGCATTGACAAATGTCGTGCATGCGTTTTCATCTAAAACATCAATGTCTGCTAAATTTTCTATGGCATTGGCAACGGCTTCTTCCGGATTATCTGCTAAAATACTTTCTTTTAAGGCCACATTAAAGCGATGATGATTTTCGGCAATGAATTTGAATTCGGCGCTTAATCTTTCAGATGGGGTGGCAAATTTATTGATTTCAAAGCCTAGTGTTTCTAGGTATTTGCGTTTGTTATAATAATCTAACACGCCTAAACCGTTTTTGTCTTTAGCATTAAAATCTGCACCTCGCTTTATTAGGTATTGCATGACTTCATCGTTGCCTCGAACTGCCGCTGCCATTAATGCGGTATGTCCTTCAGAATCAGTACCTTTTATGTCTGCTTCATTATCTAGTAATGATTGCAGTACCAGTATATTACCGTTTTCGTATGCTGATAAAGTTAAAGCATCAAAACCAAATTTGTTTCGCGCATTTATTTTTAAACCATATTCCAATAATATGTTGATGACATCAGAACTTTTATTAAATGTGGCGGCTAGTATCAACGCTGTATTGCCTTCGTGATCTTTTTCTACTAAGTTGGCTCCATTGTTTATCAACAATTCTGTGACAGCAGCAGACGGATTATTGATTGCTGCTATAAATAAGGCTTCGTAACGGGGGGTGCAGTGAGTTTGTACATCTGCACCGTATTCTATTAATAAACGTAGAGCGTCTAAATTGGTGGTGTTGGCAACAATATAAAGCAACATGGTTTTGCCGTTATCCAAGCATGTATTTAAATCAGGAGTTTGGGCAATCCAGGCTTCTACTTCTTCGAGGCTAAATGATTTACCTTTGCGGACTTTACTTAATAAGTCTTCTGTACTAACAATCCTATTTAATGCCGGTTTGGGTAAGGTGTTTTGTGTTTGGGATTGTTGTGGTGGGTTTGTTGGTTGGCTTGAGGCAGATGTTTGTGGTTCTTTTTCTGATTTGGAAGATGTTGTGTCTTGTGGTTGTTGTGCAGATGCACGTTCCTTAGCAGAGATAGTTTGTGCGGGTGTTTGTTCCTCTAATTGATATGTGTTTTTGTTCGAAGACGGGGGCGGAAGATTGTCAGCGGAGCTTTCTTCCATATCCAGACCTAAATCCAGTGCTAAGTCATCTTCTATTGCTTGTGAAGCTGTTGGTGAAAATGCTAGTAAACTCAGTACTATATATGAGCATGTTAATAGTTGTAATTTATACTGCATAATAACCTCCAAACCACGTAATACTTCTTTAGTGTAACAGATTTTTGTGCTTTCTTCAAGATATCTTATTTTTCAATCCACATTATATTTTTTATAACTTCACACGGTAATGACGTGTGTTTTCTTTAATGTCAGGAACTTCTTCAAGGTAATATGGGATGTTTTCTCTTTTTATTAAGCGGTAGTATAGTTTGTCTTTGTTCTTTTCGGACATGTCATAATATCTGTCGTATTTATCGAATAATAAAATTTGTCTTACTTGATGTTTTAATAGTATGGGAATGATAGTATTGTCGTTTGTGCTTTGAAGTAAATTATGGGTGTCAACTAATCCTTCTCGATTGCGATGATAGGGGGTGCCTATTGTGTTGACATTGCATTCCCAGAGATATTGAGGACTTAAAAAGTTATCGGTTACAAGTGTTCCACCTATGCGTGCGACGTTTTGGCATAAATTGATATTGAATACAGGATGAACTTTGTTATGCATGGCTTTTAAATTATGCGGGATGAATAAAAGTAACGGTAATATTAATATGCTTAGGCAAAGAATCCAGATATAGGGCGGAAATTCTTTGCTCTTTCGCTGGTAAAAATCACTCTTTTTGTATAGTAATTCTATTAGGCAAAGCCATGGTAAAATAATGTACAATATTTGGTAGACGGCAAACCGCATGGCTGTCATATTTAATATGTAAAGAGGAATTCCTAGGCATAAATTTAATGTCATAATGCGTTGATAGGGTTTGTATCTTAGCATGTATATACTTAATAACAGTGAGATTGCGCCAAATGCATATGCGGCTAAAATTATTTCTTTGTTTTGTTTCCATATTGGCTTCATTTCTGATATGCGATTGCTCCATACACTACGAATTTCTTCGTCTAGCGGAAAGTGATAAATATTGATTCCGAAAATAACCAATAATAATAAAGCAATACCTAAACCGGCGCAAATTAAACTCCATATTTTTAATGCGCGTGTGTGTAAATGTCCTCGTTCTATTCCATATAGAGCGATGAAAACAAACCATGAAAAGCTAACAAATAGAATGGATATTCTGCCATTATCCGGATAAAACCATCCTTCATAGGGCGGGTTTAATAGCCAGAATAACGTAAGGCTTAAGGCAAAATATTTCGAAATTTTAACTGCAGGAAGTAGTGAAATATTTTTTACAATATACAGACAGATGTAGAAACTTAGAAATAAAGCGTATAAAATTAAACCTTCAATGGCTACAAATGTGGCTAAGGCTAGTGAAAATCCAAGCCATCTTAAATAACGGTTATGACGTTTTTTTAGCCAACATAAATTCAGTGATACAGCATATATTCCCAGTAATCCCATTAAAGAATGATGGTCAGGACGTCCTATGGCGTAATAGTTTTGAATAATCGGCGCACTTAATAAAATAAAGCATCCATATAAACAGAGATATATATTGAAACGACGACGTAAACCATATACCAATGCGATGGCTGTCAAAACAAATAACCACGGAGAAAGAAACGCTCCACTTAGAAAAATCAAATCTTTCAAATCAGTAATTCCGCTGGGTATAAATGGTAAAATGTTTATGAGCCATAGAATATCCATGGGGCGTGTCCAATGATTGATTTCACCAAAAGGATAGTTACTTTCTGTTATAGGTTGTTCCCAGAAGGTTGGGGCTGTCAGCCAATGATAGAGGCGTAATGCTCGCATATAACCATCTGCATCGCTGTATTGATATTGCCAGTTGGCTATGTCTAAACCGATTAGCGCAAGTACTGTTAATGACGCAATTAATAAATATATCCAATTTTGTAAGAAACGACTCATTTGTTTGAGTGCTTTACGGTAACGAATATCATTTATATCTTCAGAATTGCGTACTGATGGCATGGTGTATTCTCCTTGAGAATTATGAGTTCATTTAAATGTTTTAGCTGATAAATGGTAAAGGCTCGTTTAAATTTTTGGCCAGTGTGAAAATTTTTGTACTTGTTTGAAGTGTTTTTTTGTGTTATACTTTTATCTATACAATTATTAAGGGGAGAGTACGCTATGGCTACACTTACAATTAGAGAAAGTCGGGAGTTTGTTATCTTTCAGGCATTTGCGCAGAATGATACTTTTCATGGGGCTTTGAGTGATTTGGAAAATTATGATAAAAATAATTCTGATAAACGCATTTTTGTAGCTCCCGAAGAAAAAAAAGCAATGAGAGAAAGCTTTGCTATTTTTAAAGAAGCTGAACGTATTATCTCTCGAAACGGAACAAGACTTGATTATGATAATCCGCAGATTATGGAAAGATTAAAAACAATTTTATCGCAGAAATTGCCTGCTATTTCTAGGGATGTTTTTAAAGATGCCACATCCAGCGTTGCCATTAATAAAGCTAATGTCGGGCGTATGATGGCTGTGCACGCCTATAATGTTAAAACTTTAGGCAAAAAGTTGATGCAAGAACCCAAAGATAATTCTCATGTTCAGGCGGTGGTTGATCGTTATGCCAAATTGGGTAAAAGTCCTCATCAAGGTGTTTTCTCTAAAGAAAGTTCTTATAAATCCAATCATGAGGTACTTCGTGATAGAATGATTGAGGAGAAACAAAAGCAACGCTCTTAGCGGCTTATTTAGTTTTGCTTTAGATGATAAAAATAAAACCGGATTGTTAAATCCGGTTTTCTTATTGGTAGGGGTGATGAGACTTGAACTCATACTTCCAGAGGAAACAAGATTTTGAGTCTAGCGAAAACCTAGGAAAAC
>CALXTN010000044.1 GCA_944391405.1 uncultured Alphaproteobacteria bacterium
CAACCCATACAGAAGATGCTGTTGTTTCGGAATCTGTTGCTGATGCAGAACCTAAAACGGCTTTTGCAAAAATGAAAGCCTTTGTGCGTAAAGCTGTTGATTGCTGCATTGAATAAGGCATCTTAACACTGAGTAGCTTATAAAATTAAGCGGTTATTTAACCGCTTTTTTTAGCGCTTATTTTATTCCTTGTACCTTTCTTAACTATTTATTTTTATGATTAATTAAGTTTACATAGGAGAACTTATATGGAGACTTTGACAAATGATGATGCTACTGAACAATTTAACAGTGCATCTACGCAGATTTCTTATAGCTTGCCGGCCTCTTTTAATTGATGGAAGTTTTTTGTTACTGATTTTTGGGGACGTAATTATTTTAACTTTAAAGGACGTGCGTCCAGAAAAGAATATTGGACAGGGGTTGTTTTGGGATATCTTTATTCTCTTTTGCTTTTTCTGGTTATTTATCTTATCGGTATTGGCTTTTGGGGAGAAAACGCTAATCATCCTCAAGAATTTAATATTCTTATGAATATAAATAATCTTATTTCTTTTTTTCTTGTTTCTATTCCGACTATTTCTCTAACGGTTCGTCGTCTACACGACTTTAATCTGAGAGGCTGGTGGTTACTGTTATTTGTTCCTTCTCTTTTTGCGCCTTTCTTTAGAGGTGATAGATCTGATAATCGCTTTGATAAAAATATCTACGACGAATACGAAGACATAAATGTCGAAAAAGTTTATTTTGCTAATCGCTCTTTGGGGAAAATTATTTGTTCTATCTTTACTGAGAACTTTTGTACTATCAAAGGACGAGCTTCACGTAAGGAATTTAATACCGCTTGGATGCTGTTAGCGGTGATTCCTTATCTGATGGCTTATATCTTTCCTAGCACAGCTTTAGTTTGGTGGACAGTTTTTCTTTTAGTCTTTATTTATCCGGTGATTAGTGTTGCTATTAGACGTTTTCATGATTTGAATATGAGTGGATGGTTGATATTGCTTGGTATTTCTATACTCATATTACCGTTTTTTAAGGGAAAAAATGAAGATAATTCTTACGGTGTTAATATTTATGTAAATTAAATGTTGCTTCAATCATTAAAAAGCTCCCTTTCTTAAGGGAGCTCTTTTTGTATAATGAATTCTTAAGTTAATGGTTTAATCTCGGCTGAATTTTTTATTAGCCATAATTACTGAGTTTGCCAACTGCTTTGCACTTTCTTCTTTTTCTTGACCGGTAATGTATTTATTCATTTCGGCTTTGAAAAATTTTACGCCTTTTTTGCTTATTTGTTGATACTTGTCGGCAGCCATATTCACACAATCTTGGTGCGATGTTCTTAATCCTTGGCTTGCATTAAATCTTGCAACTTGCGCATTTAGAGCAACCACCAAATCGTTATCGCGTACATTTTGCAGACGATTTTTCAGAACTTCTTTATCCATTGTTTCTGACAACAGTCCAAATATGGCTCTTGGATTTTGGCAACCTTCAAGCTTCGCAACAAATTCTTTGCCGTTCAGCTCCTTTTTGACTTCCTTACTCATGGTTTGCTCCTCCTATAATAATTCTCTTCTATTTATAATTGGAGTATAGCAGATTTTTGAGACCTTGGCAAGGTGTTTTTTATCACAAAATTGGTATATTTAGTGATTTCTGGTTAAAATATATCTTGACAATTTTTTTAGGGTATGTGCTTTTTCTCCGAATACAGACAAACTTGTTTCAGCTTCGTTGATGAGGCGTTCTGCTATATTTTTCGCCCCTTCAACTCCATATATGCTCACAAAATTTAATTTATTTTGAGCTTTATCTTTTTTGAGAGTCTTTCCTACTAATTGCTCATCTCCTTCAACATCCAGAATATCATCCGTTATTTGAAAGGCTATACCAACATTGCGCGAATATTGTATCAGCAATTTTCTTTCCTCCGCTGTCGCATTTCCTAAAATACAACCTGCTTCACATGGATATCTCAGCAAACAGCCGGTTTTCAATTCTTCCGTTTGGCAAATTATCGCTTCAGGATTTGGAAAATCTTTATGTGTGTCTGTATATAAATCAAGAACCTGACCTGCTATCATCCCATTAAACGCACCGGCTGCTCTTGATAACAATAATGTTAACTCTACTTTTTTATTATCTTTCAACTCCGCACTGTTTAAAACTTCAAAAGCATAAGTCAACAAGCCATCTCCGGCCAGAATCGCCGTCGCTTCATCAAACGCTTTGTGACAGGTAGGTTTGCCGCGACGCATGTCATCATTGTCCATTGCCGGTAAATCATCATGTATCAGCGAATATGTATGCAACATTTCCAGAGAGGCGGCAATCGGTAATGCTTTTTCATACGGCACGCCAAATAACTTTGCTGTTTCATGTAATAAAAACGGACGCAATCTTTTGCCTCCGTTCATCACACTGTATCGCATTGCTTTGACAGCACCTTGCTCTATATTATCGCTTATAGGAAAATACTTTTCCAGATCTTCATTAAACTTCTCTGAATAACTTTTTAATATGCTCTCTATCTCTGTCATCGTATTTTCCTATCTTAGTCCCGGTCCTATTTAATGCTCTATTTATGCTTCAACATTATCCAGAGGTGTGGTGCTCAAACTACCATCTTTGTTTAATTCTATTTTTTCCACTTTAAGAGTTGCTGCGGCTAATTTATCTGAACACAATTTTTTTAGCGCCATCGCTTTTTCATAGGCATTTACCGCGTCATCTAATTTGATACGACCGCTTTCCAGTTCTCTTACGATATTCTCTAACTGAGCCAAGGCTTCTTCAAAACTCAGATTACTCAAATCTTCCATATTTTTATTTTCTTCTGTCATGTTTATCTCCTGATTGTTTGATAGCTTCCGGCCATAAAACCGCCATCGACAATAATATCCTGACCACTAATGAACGTATTGGCCGGATTGCCCAAAAAATATACCATCTTGGCTATATCTTCCGGTTCTGCCAAACGATTAATTGCTGTTTTTGCCGCTAATTCCGCTCTTTTCATCTCATTATTATTTTGCTGGAACATCTTGGTATTTACGAACCCCGGTGACACTGTATTACAGAGCACATTATAGGGACCATACTCCAAAGCCAATGTTTTAATCAAACCGACCAACGCATGTTTTGAACATGTATAGGCAGCACGACCTTCTCGGGATATGCTGGCATATAAAGAACCTATTCCCACGATATGACCGCCATGTTCCTTAAAATAAGAATCGTTTGCCTTTACTATTTCTAATAATGAAATATAGTTAACGTATTGGGTTTTAATAAACTCTTCCAGAGGTATTTCCGCTGCAGGCATCGGCTTATTATAACCGGCACAATGGATGATAACATCAAATTCGGCACGATGAGTTTCAAACCATTGATGTATTGCTGACATATCTGATAAGTCTAACTCTGAGCTTCGGGGTGCTACCACCTCATACCCACTATGCAGATAAAGTTCTTTTATGGCACTCCCTATTCCGCCTCCAGCACCGGAAATAAATGCTCTCATGATTCCTCCTTTCAGAGTTTTATCAATTCTATTTCTTTATTCGGCAAATCTTTTACACCTACGCCGAGGCTTGCCAATTTGTCACGTATCTCATCTGACCTTGCCCAATCTTTTGCGGCTCTGGCTTCGGCTCTTTGTTCCAATAATGCTTTAATTTCCGGAGTTACCTCAACGATTGCTTTCTGTTTTGGTGCTATATCCTTTAGGAACAAGTGCAAAACATCGTCCACATGTATTAAGAACGCTAAACGCAAACCTGTAGATTTTCCATTATCTTTTACCACATTCCACATATAGGACAGAGCTACAGGTGTTTTCAAATCATCAAACAAATATCCGTCAAATTCGGCAGTTAATTTAGCTAATTCCTCTTGCTCTTGAGCCGATAAGGTCTTTCCTTCATTTTCCGCCTTAAATGTAGCCACATAATCTGCTAAATTTTCATAAGCTTTCTTTGCTGCGTCCATTGCTTCATCAGAGAATATTGCTGAACTACGATAATGTGATGTTAAGCAGAAATATTTATAATGAACCGGCGCATATCCTTTTTCTTTCAATGTATCCAATGTTAAGAAACCACCTTTGGATTTACTCATTTTACCGGATTTGTTATTCAAAAATTCCATATGAACCCAGAAGTTCACCCACTCATGACCTAAATGCGCTTCACTTTGGGCGATTTCATTTTCATGGTGAACCGGAATATGATCGATACCACCGCAGTGAATATCTATTCTCTCTCCTAAATATTTTGTGGACATGGCTGAGCATTCTATATGCCATCCTGGGTATCCTCTTCCCCATGGAGAATCCCATTGCAAAATCTGATTTTCAAATTTTGATGATGTAAACCATAATACGAAGTCTGATGGATTACGTTTATTTAAATCTTGCTCTGTACGAGCGCCATGTTTTAAATCATCGCGACTTTGCCCCGATAAACAACCATATTTGGGGAATTTTGCCGTATCAAAGTAAACATTGCCGTTTGATATATAGGCAAACCCCTTATTCTCTAAATCTTTTACAAAATCAATCATATCTTGAATATGCTCTGTTGCACGGCATACTACTGTCGGACGTGCCAAACCCAATTCTTTTGTATGGCGAAAAAAAGCATCTTCATACATTCTGGCAATTTCCAAAACGCTTTTCTTCTCACGTTCCGCCGCTACTTGCATTTTATCTTCACCTTCATCACCATCGCTGGTTAAGTGTCCAACGTCAGTCACATTCATAACATGTTTAACCTTATAACCGGCTAACTTTAATGTATTTACCAATAAATCTTCAAATATATATGTACGCAAATTTCCAATATGTGCATAGTTATATACGGTTGGACCACAGCAATACATGGTTACCATTGGCGGGTTTAACGGCTTAAATTCATCTTTATTTCTGGTCCTGGTATTATATAAATATACACTCATTTTCTTTTCCTTCTTGTTTTAACAAAAAAGAGACAGTCCTCTTCAGGCTGCCTCACTTTCTTTTTTTCACAGCTGAAACCAGCGTGGCAGCAATTCTATGCCTTGCCGCAACAACACGCTTTGATTTCATTTGTCTGTAACATCTTTCCTCTCTTTGTTGGTTGTTAGTTTGGTATGTTTTATCCTCTTTGTCAAGACTTTATCCGACTTTATTACAGAAAATTTATGTTTTCTTTGTATTTTAATTAGCTCTTATTTTTGCTTTTGTCTCTTTTAATTATGTAGATGTTTGTAGAGATTATAAGACCTTTTTCATTAGCGCTCTTATTGCTTTTTTATTAACTATTTATTTGTTGTACTAACACGGCCACATTAGTGATGAATAATTTAACTGATATTGCCAGTAAAACCATCCCGAAAAATTTCTTCATCACATATATTGTCGCACCGCTTAAATGCTTTTTGAAAAATCGAGATAGTCTTATCGTTGCATATATTGCCATACAGTTTAGTAATACGGCTATCAATACGTTAATATCAGAATATTGTGATCGAATTGACAACAGCGCTGTCAAAACTCCAGCTCCAACAAACAAAGGAAAAACAACTGGCACAAAAGTAGCATCGCTTGAAATATCTGTTCCTTCGCTCACCAAATTGATATCTAAAATCATCTCCAAGCTAAATAAAAAGACAATTAGGGCACCGGCTATCGCAAATGATGATATATCTAAGCCAAACAACTTCAAAAACGCTTCTCCGGCGTAAAAGAAAAACACCAACAATACCAATGAATACCAGAAAGCACGGCGAGCACTGATATGTATTCCTTTATTTTGTAAGTTAATCACTATTGGGATGTTTCCTGGTATATCCGTAATTGCTAGTAATACGACAAACGCACTCAATAACTCTCGAATATTAAACTCTGATAAGAAATTCATCACTACACCTATTTGTTAATTAAATTTCATCCCATCCTTCTACTGCCGTACTCTGATTGTATGACGATACATTGGCTTCAAAGAAATTGCCTTTTACATTTCCTTCTCCATTCGTATCGGCGACTTTTTCTAATTGCTTATACGGATTTGTATCGTAACCTTCATATCTCGGCTGGAGTCCGATATCCTTTAACCGCTTATTGGCAATAAATCTCGTGTATTCTTCTATTGTTTTTTCGGTTATTCCAATAATATTGCCGCCAATGATATGGTTGCTCCACGCAATCTCTTGTTCCACGGCTTTATCAAACATTGCATATATCTCATCTTGGTTAAAAAATCCTGAATTTTCTTTCATAATTTCTCTAATCATATTGGCAAATATCACACAATGCGTTAACTCGTCACGGTTTATGTATTTTATTTCATCCGCTGTCCCTATCATTAGACTTCTAGAGGCCAAATTGTAGAAAAAATTAAACCCATTATAGAAATATACACCTTCCAACAGATAATTGGCTATTAGAACTCGGGCAAAATTTACATCGCTCTTATTATCAATGAAGTTCTGATAAATTTCGGCAATATATTTATTTCTTTCTAACAAAATCTTGTCTTCACGCCACTTATCATATATTTCCGCACGCTTTGCAGCTGGAATGATACTCTCTATTATGTACGCATAACTTTGAGAGTGAACGGCTTCTTGATATGTTTGAATGGCTAAAATAAGATTAACTTCCGGCGCGGTAATATATTCACTTATGTTTGGCAAATTGTTGGTCTGAATACTATCCAAAAATACCAAAAAGGATAATATACCGTCATAAGCTCTCTTCTCTGATCCGCTCAATTCATCATATGCGCGCTTGTCATCAAACAACGACACTTTCTCCGGAATCCAAAAGTTTTCCATCATTAAGCGATAAACTTTATTTGCCCATTGATATTTTACGTTATTCAAATTGAACAGATTGGTCACATTACCGCCAATCATACGACGATTAATGATTTCATCGTTACCTTCAATATTAAACAGTTTTTTCCTTTGCATCGTTCTCTCCTTATTATCCCGCACAGCTGACACATTCTTCTTTTTCCAGACTAGATCCGTCTTTTTGAATCGTTCTAGTGTAGTATAGGGTTTTAATATCTTTTTTCCATGCGCTCATAATCGTATCATATATGTCTTTTGCTCGAATATTACGATTTAAGTTATACATTAGTTCTATGGAAATTCCCGTATCTATCCACTTATTTATGCGTGACATAACGTCTATTACCGTTCCTTGATTAATATTGCGGTTTTCTTGATAGAACCAGAATTTTTCTCGAATATATGGCGGGCAGTTCGGTATGGAACCTTTACCATGTGTTTCTACAAAAAACTTACTGTAAATCGGTAATACCGATGCCGTGCACCCTTGTATCAATGAAGAGCTGGTATTTGGCGCTATCGCCGCAATTTGACTGTTACGGATACCATATTTTTGTAGATCCGTAAAAATTTGCGACCACTCTGTAGGATGTTTCGCATTTTTTGCAAACCAAATTTCGTCGTGTCCCAATATGATACCCTTACTCCAGTCCGAGCCTTCATAAGCGCCGAAACAACCTTTGGCTTTCGCTAACTTAATTGAGGCTCTGATATTGTACAATGCAATTTTTTCAAATAACTCATCAACGTATTCCGCTGACAAAATATACGGAACATTGTTTTTAGCCAATTTATCCGCTAACCCCATTGCGCCGACACCGATTGTACGATAGCGCTTATTGTGTTGTTGTCCCTCTAAAACAGGAACTTTCGTGAGATCTATCGCATTATCTAGCAAGCGAACAGATGTTTCACACACACTTTCCAGTTCTTCATCAGAATCTATATTGGCCAAGTTTATGGAAACTAAATTGCAAACATGTACCAAACCTTCTGTTGCTCGTCTGGTAACTTTACCATTTTCTAAAACATCATCCTCTATGTGGCTTGGACGTACGTTACTATGTGATTCTGTGCAGAGATTGGTTCCTACGATTAAACCGTCATGTTTATTGGGATTATACTTATTCAATGTATCCTTAAAGGCAATATAAGGCATACCGGTTTCTATTTGTGAGCGCATTACTTTTTTCAGTAATTCTTTCGCTGGATAAAATTTATATAGTTCCAATTTGCCGAATGATGCTTCCAAATATAACTGATTATAGGCCTTTTCAAATTCTTTCCCCCATAAATTGGCAAGCTCTATGCCATATTTGGTACGAACTTCATGTGGATCCACCATCAACCAATCTTCATTATTCTCAACCTTTTGCATAAATAAATCTGGCACTACAATCTGCGGAAAGATATCATATGCTTTCATACGTTGATCGCCATTTTCTGTTCTCAACTCCAAGAAATCTTCAATATCCAAATGCCACATATCCAAAGAAACGGTTACCGCACCTTTTCTCTTGCCTTGTTGATTTACAGCCACTGCGGTATCATTTAAAATACGAATCCACGGTATAACACCGCCAGATGAGTTTTTAATCCCTTTAATTCTTGCTCCTTTGGCTCTAACACGAGAAATATTCACTCCGACACCACCGCCAAATTTTGATATTGATGCGACTTGGTCTATCACATAAAATATGGACTCCCTTGTATCATCCATCGCTGTTATAAAGCATGAACTCAAATTGCCGTTAGGACGTCTTAAATTCATCAAAAGAGGTGTGCCCAAAGAAATTTTACGGTCTGCCAGCTTTTCATAGGTATCTTTTACTTTTGCCATACGCGTCACTTTATCTTCATTTTGCTCTATCAGCAGAGCTATGGATAAAAACATATCTTGAGGCAATTCCACAATATTGTCATTAAATTCGCACAAATAGCGTTTGATTAAAAGATTTGCCCCTGCGTAATCATAAACCATATCAAATTCAGGCTTAATAAAATTAGCAGCTTCTTTAATTTCGCTTTCGGAATATTTTTCTTTGATCACCGAATCATAAATTTTATTATGGATTGCATACTCTAAAAAACGTTCGTAATTATATGGTGTTTCATTTTTGGGAATTTGGCGGAGTTGGGATACTTTTTTGTATAGCGCCAACATTTTCATACGGCCGGCTACATTTTTCCACTCTGGTTCTTCGACTGATGTCAGATTTAAGATATTCATCGTTAACGCATTAAACAAATCCGATGTTGTCATACCATCTTTTAAGTACTCATCTAAATTTAGCAGTGGTTTGTGAGTATCAAGTTGATAACCTTTACAAACATCATTTAATAATCTTTGGAGCTTAAATATTGAAAATTCTTCTTTTTTCCCATTTTTTTTAATTAGTTCCACAACCATTTTTACCTCTTTATTCAGCATTTATTTGTGGGCAGTATAAGTACGAGTTTCGGGGCTGTAAAGGGATGGATAAAGTTATACTAAGATTTTTTATTCTCTTGTTATTTTTAGCTTTTTTATTCGTTTATACTCTTAGGATAACATTGTTAACACTCATCCATCTTAAATATTTTCTTTTAATTACAACACTTTACAACTTTCACACAATTATTTTTCACAATTTACAAAAAAACACTTGCATTTATATATTTTTTAGCATAGATATGTTCTTGCTTGAGATGATTGTGGTTTTACCACAGATGATTGGGGTGTCGCCAAGTGGTAAGGCATCGGCTTTTGGTGCCGACATTCGTTGGTTCGAATCCAGCCACCCCAGCCAA
>CALXTN010000045.1 GCA_944391405.1 uncultured Alphaproteobacteria bacterium
ATTTGGAGCGTTTTGTCATCCTCACCGCTATAAGCTTTACTGAACCACGCGTCTAACGCGTGGTTTTCAGAATACAATAAAAGCGCCCGAAAGAACGGACGCTTTATATTTGGAGAATTTGAAATTTTTAGAAGAAAATTCCTCTGAAAATTTACAGCATTGCCAATGCTTTTTTAGTGTATTCAGACAGCGTTTCAGCACTCTTGATTAAAGCTTCTTTTTCACTGTCACATAATTCCGGAGTTAATGCAGTTTCAACACCGTTTTTGCTAACAATGGATGGTAATGAGTAGCAAATGTTGTTGTAGCCGCCAATGCCTTCATCGTGGTGAGAACTTACGGTCAAGATTGCGTGTTTGTCGCTGATAATAGAATTGCAGATATATTGGGTGGCTGATGCAATACCGAAATATGTTGAGCCTTTACCTTTGATGATGGTGTAAGCGGCGTTGCGAACTTCATTATCAATAGAGCCTTTAATTACTTTATCTAATTCTTTTCCGGTTTGTTGAGCCATGCGTTCTACGCAAGTTGTTCCGGCTACCGCGCTAGACCATACCAAAACTTCGCTATCACCATGTTCGCCAATCACGTTTGCGTGTACAGATTTAGGAGAAATACCTAAATGGCGGCCTAAAATGCTGCGGAAGCGTGCCGAATCGAGAACGGTACCGGTACCGAATACGCGGTTCTTCGGGAAACCAGACATTTTTAAGGTTACTTCGGTCATAATATCTACCGGATTGGCGGCAATGATTAAAATTGAGTTGGGTGCGTATTTAACAACTTCCGGAATAATGCTTTTGAAGATGTTTACGTTCTTTTCCAATAAATCGAGACGGGTTTCGCCTGGTTTTTGATTTGCTCCGGCGGTGATAATGATGATGCCGGCATCTTTTAAGTCTTTATACTCACCAGCCATTACTTTGGCGCCAAATGTAAATGGTGTGGAGTGTGAGATGTCCATAGCTTCTGCAATGGCACGTTCTTTGTTCGCATCAATTAAGATTAACTTTTCTGCACTGCCTTCGCTGGCTAAAGAAAATGCTATTGCGCTTCCGACCATTCCGGTTCCAATAATTCCTATCTGCATGTCTTTTTCCTTCTATCTAAAATGTGTATTATAGTCTTTCTTTTATCTCATTGGTATATATAGTGTGTATTTTTTTAGAAATAAAGTCTTATTTTGTATAGAAACGCAGTTTTTTTTATATGTTTATCCTCTCTTTTTTTATGAGCTTAAAATTAGTTAAATCAATATGTTAACTTTTGTGATGAGGGCTTACAAGTTGAAAAGTTTAAAAAAATGCTTGTCAAATAAAGTTTTTGTGTGTAGCGTCTATTCCAGACGTTAGTCTAAGATTTGTTTTAATAATTTTTAGAGGTTGAATTAATGACTGATACCGCTGATCGCGTTAAGAAAATTGTTGCTGAACATTTAGGTGTTGAAGAAACAAAAGTAACAGATAACGCAAACTTTATTGATGATTTGGGTGCTGACAGTTTGGATACTGTTGAGCTGGTTATGGCATTTGAAGAAGAATTTGGTTGCGAAATTCCTGATGAAGCAGCAGAAAAAATTCTTACAGTGAAAGATGCTATCGACTATCTTTCTAAAGCTGCGTAAGTCTTTGGATTTGTATAAGTTAGAACTCGCTCAAAGATTTTAGGCGAGTTTTTTCATACTAGGGTTATTCGTATCGTTCGCTCGGGTTTTTTTAGCTTGGGCGAACTGCGGATAAAATTGAAGAGGTTTTTTTATGAGAAGAGTTGTCGTTACAGGTTTGGGAGTTGTTTCTCCGCTCGGAAGAGGGGTTAAACATAACTGGGATTCTTTGATGGCTGGTAAGTCTGGTATTAGACGGATTGAAGGTGTTGATTTGAAAGATATTCCTGTTATGATTGCTGGACAGGTCCCGTTTGGTGAAAGTGAACCTGATTTTAATCCGGATACAGTGTTTGCTCCAAAAGATCAGAAGAAAAATGATAAATTTATTATGTTTGGTATGGCTGCAGCTGATGATGCTTTGAAAGATGCTGGTTGGAATCCTGAAACGGCTTCAGAAGAAGAGAAATATCGCGCCGGTGTGATGATTGGTGCTGGTATCGGTGGGTTACAAGGAATTTATGAAAATTCTATTTCTTTTAACGAATTCGGTATGAAGAAAATTTCTCCTTTCTTTATTCCTTCTGTGTTGATTAATTTGATTTCCGGCAATGTTTCAATTAAACATGGATTGAAGGGGCCGAATCACGCTTGTGTTACGGCTTGTTCTACTGGTACTCACGCTATTGGTGATGCAGCTGCTATGATTGCCCGCGGTGATGCTGATATGATGGTTGCCGGCGGTGCCGAATCTGCTGTTAATGTTTTGGGTTTGGCTGGTTTTGCTCGTATGAAGGCTATTACTTCTGACTTTAATGATAATCCTGAAAAGGCTTCTCGTCCTTGGGATAAAGGTCGTAGTGGTTTTGTTATGGGTGAAGGAAGTGGCGCTGTTGTTTTGGAAGAATTAGAACATGCTCAAAAACGCGGTGCTAAAATTTATGCTGAAGTTGTTGGGTATGGTATGAGTGGTGATGCTTATCATATTACAGCTCCTTCAGGAGATGGTGCTTATCGTGCGATGAAAATGGCTGTTGACCATGCTAGAGAAAATGGTGTTGAGCTTTCTGATATTGGTTATATCAACGCTCACGGTACTTCAACGCCTGCAGGCGATGTTGGTGAGGCTATGGCTGTTAAACGTTTGTTCGGTGATGAAGGTGTTAAGCATGTTTCTATGTCTTCTACTAAATCGGCTATCGGGCATTTGCTTGGTGCTGCTGGTGCAGTTGAGGCTGTTTATACAATTATGGCTATTCAGGAACAAACTTGTCCTCCAACATTGAATTTGGATGATCCAGCTGATGAATTGGCTGATTTTGATTTGGTTCCGCTGAAGCCGAAAAAACGTGAAATTAAAGCCGCTATGTCTAATTCTTTTGGATTTGGTGGTACAAACTCGTCTATTGTTTTCAAAAAATTTAATGGTTAATTGCTGACTTTTTCGGGTTTGTAATGAGAATATTTCGTAAGCTCCTAATGTTGTTATTTGTGATGATGGCGTTGGGAGCTTTTTTATGTGTTTGGGTTAGTCAGCAAATTATTCGGGTTTATTCGATTTCTTCTAAAGTTGAGGTTGTTGTTCCTAAAGGAGCCGGTTTGAATCATACGGCTCGGATGTTGCATGATAAAGGTGTTATTCATGATGCTTTGTTCTTTGTTTTTTATGTGCGCTTAAAAGGTTTGGCTGGACAAATTAAAGCCGGTGAATATTCTTTTTCTGGTGAACTTTCTTTGAAAGATGTGGCTCATCGTTTAACGGATGGTGAAGTTATTGTTCGCACAGTTACTATTCCCGAAGGAAAATCCTTAGTTGAAATTAAAAAGATTTTGCAAGAGAATCCTTATTTGACGGGAGATATTACTTTGGAACTTAAAGAGGGAGAAATTTTGCCTGAAACATATCATTTTTCTCGTGGTGAATCTCGGAATAGTATTCTTAGAAAAGCTAAACAGGCAATGCAGTATGAACTCAAAAAGGTTTTTGAAGCAAGAGATGCTAATTCACCGCTTAAATCTGAACATGAGTTGCTGATATTGGCTAGTATTATTGAAAAAGAGACAGGTATTGCTTCGGAACGTGGTAAAGTTGCTTCGGTATTTGTTAATCGCTTAAATTTGGGGATGAAATTACAGACGGATCCAACGGTTATTTATGCGGTAACTAATGGACAAATGAATTTGGGGCGTCCACTCTATCGTAAGGATTTAGATGTTGATTCTCCGTATAATACATATCGTTATGTGGGGCTTCCACCAGCTCCGATTTGTAGTCCGGGGAAAGACGCTTTGTACGCAGCAGCTCATCCAGAGATGACTAAGTTTCTTTATTTTGTTGCGGATGGAGTGACGGGGGGACATCGATTTGCGAAGAGTTTAGCTGAACATAATCGTAATGTTGTGCTGTATCGGAAAAGCTTGCGTAAGTAGATTTGTCAAAGTATGTGCTTTTGTGAATATACTTTTAGAGTAGATATTGTAAATTTTCTTTGCTTTTAGCACGTGATTTGTTTTAGAATGTTGCTAGAAGAGAATTTTTTTGTTTGAAGGATGATGTAATGAAATGGCTTGCAAAATTATTGAGCTTGTTAATGCCTATAAGAAAATATCGTAAACCGTTTTTAAAATGGTTAGAAAAAGTATTATGGTGTGGGGAGTATCATAATATTTATGTGTGGAAAATTCGTAAAACAGCAAAGTCTGTCGGAAGGGATTTGTATGTTGCTGCATCTAGTAAGGTGAACAAAAATACGACGCTAGGAGATTATGTGCGGCTTCATGGACTTAAAGTTACAGGTAAAGGTAATGTGCATATTGGTTCTTACGTGATTTCTGCGGGCGATTGTCTTATTATTACTCAAAATCATAATTATGAGGGTGATGCTATTCCTTATGATGATACAATGATTGTTAAAGATGTAACTATTAGCGATTTTGTGTGGATTGGTGCTCGTGTGTTGATTTTGCCGGGGACTAAAATCGGGGAAGGGGCCATTATTCAGGGCGGTGCTGTTGTACATGGCGAAGTTCCTCCTTATGCTATCGTGGGAGGTAATCCGGCTAAAGTTTTTAAATATAGAGATATTGAGCATTTTAAGAAGCTTAAAGTGGAAGGTAAATTTTATAAAGGCTAATATATCAGTATAAAAAAAACTCACAGATAGTGAGTTTTTTTTTATGTGTGCTTTGATATTTTTAGATATGTTGAAGTAGTTCTTCGGGGCTATCTATAATTGTTTGTGCATTCAGTTGTTGTAATGTGGCTTTGGTTCTGAAACCCCAAGAAACGCTAATACAAGGTACCCCGGCGTTGTTGGCGGTGGCGATATCTACTTCCGAATCTCCAACATAGATATTGGGTTCGTTTTCGGCTTGTTGTTCTTTTATTAAGGCAAAGACAGCATCAGGTGCTGGTTTTTTCTTTACAGTATCGGTTACGCCTTGCGCATAATCAATTAATCCTCCAAAGAACTTTTTAGCTAAAGCTTTTACACCTTCATCAAATTTATTGGATACAATCCCCATTTTTACACCTTTTTGTTGTAAGGTTTTTAGTAATGGAATTATGCCTTCGTATGGAGCTGTGTAGTCGTTTAAATGTTCGGAATAGTAGCTTTTAAATGTGGCGAAAATTTCCGGAAAATCAGGATTGTTTTTGCCGTTAGGAATAGCGCCGGCAACAAGCATATCTATTCCGTTACCAAGCAATGCTAAAGTTTCTTGTTCATTTTTTTGTGGTAAATTATGCGTTTTGAGTGCATAGTTTAAGGCTATTTCTAAATCTTTTGCGGTGTTTAGCAAGGTACCGTCTAAATCAAAAATTATCATTTTTTCCTCTTTGTTTTTGATGTTTTATTTGTATTTTTAATGAGCTTCGCCCCAATTGTTGCCGATGCCGACGTCCGCAATCAGAGGTACTTTTAAATCTATACCGGTGATGTTTTCCATTTCTTGTTTAATAAGAGAGGCGGATTTTTCCACTTCGTTTTCGGGTGCTTCAAAGACCAATTCATCATGAACTTGCAACAACATTTTGGTTTGTAAGCCGGATTGTTTTAATTTAGCATATATGCGGTTCATCGCCAGTTTGATTATATCGGCTGCTCCGCCTTGTATTGGCGCATTGATTGCGGCGCGTTCCGCAAATGAGGATACTCGCTTGTTGTTGTCTTGGATACCGTAAATGCTGATTTTGCGATTAAACGGTGTAGTCACAAAGCCATTTTGACGTGCAAAGTTGATGGTCTTTTCCATATAAGTTTTTACTTCCGGCATATTGGCAAAATACGCATCAATATAGCGTTGAGCTTCGGCTGGCGTGCTTTCTATTTCTTTAGATAAACCAAAAGAGGAAATGCCATAAACAATGCCAAAATTGATGGCTTTGGCTCGGCGACGATGGTTGGCGTCTACTTCGTCATAAGGAATGTCAAATACTTGAGCCGCGGTTTTGCGGTGAATGTCAACATTTTCATGGAATGCTTCTTGCAGGAATTTGACATCGGCAATAGTGGCTAATAATCTTAATTCTACTTGAGAATAGTCGGCTGCAATTAGTTTACATCCAGGTTTTGCGATAAAACATTCTCTTATTTCTCGTCCAATCGGTGTTCGCACTGGAATATTTTGTAGATTCGGATTTAATGAAGACAGACGACCGGTATTTACAGAAATTTGGCTGTATGTGGTGTGAACACGATTTTGCTTGTCTATCAGAGAAAGAAGTGCCGTTGTATAGGTTGATTTTAGTTTTTGATATTGACGCCATTCTAAAATTTTGCGTGGTAATTCATGTTCTTCTGCCATTTGTTCCAGGACTTCGGCACTGGTGTTTAATGATCCTGATGTATGTTTTTTACCCTTAAGGCCTAATTTGGTGTACAGAATTTCACCAATTTGTTTGGGTGAGCTTAGGTTAAACTCTTCTCCGGCCAAAGTATAGATTTCTGCTGAGAGTTTATTCATTTCTGCGTCAAAGCGAGTATCAAGCTGTTTAAGTTTTAATGTATCTAACATGACACCTTCTCTTTCCATGTTATGCAAAACGGCAGAAAGCGGGCGATCAATTTGTTCGTATACATAAAGTTTTTTTTCTGGTAGTAGTTGGGTGCGGAAATGTTTGTGCAAGCGGTAGATTAAGTCAGCTTCCTCGGCAAAGAAGGTGGTAGCTTCTTCTGCGGGCATTGCTTTAAAATCTGTCTTTTTGTATTCATGCACTGATGTTTTGGGGGTTATACTTAAAATATCTGCTGCTAGATTAGGCAAAGCGTGGGTAATAGATGAACTGTTTACGTCATATGACATAATCGCTACATCATCATACGGAAAAGCATCTAATTCTTGTTTTAATTCTTTTTCCAGAAAACGTAAGTTTTCTTTTATGTTCAGAGAAATTTTTAAGACTTCCGTATTTTCTAGTAAAGGTAGTAGAAATTGTTTTAGTTCTGTAATATTGAGGCCTTTTTGTGAGGTCGAAATGGGCGTAAACAAGTCGGTTGTTGGTGCAGTTTCCTGAGTGATTGGAATGTAATAGGCTTTGGCATTATCAAGACCTATGGAGACACCTAGCAGAGTATTATTTGATAAGTGTGTCTTGAAAGAAAAAGCGTTATTTTTGAGGATTTGATCTTGTAAATCTTTTAATTCTTGCGGCGTTTGGATAAGCGTATAAACGGCTGTTACTTTCTTTTCTTCAGGTAATGTGCAACATCTTTGTTTGAGCCAGTTTGTCGCTTTGTTCTTCAGGCTTTTAAAAGCATGTCGGTCAAGGAGATTTATTAAAATATCTTCGTGAGGAGCCATGCATCGTAGGTCTTGTATAGTTAATTCAACCGGTACATCGGCTTTTAAGGTAACCAGTTTTTGAGAAATCAAAGCATCTTTTTTATGAGTTAAGACTAATTCTCTACGCTTGTTTTGTTTGATTTCTTCAGCGTGTTCCAATACGCCCTCCAACGAACCGAACAGGTTGATCAATTCAGCGGCGGTTTTTAATCCAATACCGGGGATGCCGGGAATGTTATCGGTAGAATCGCCTGCTAAAGCTTGTACATCGGTTACTCGTTCCGGATATACACCAAATTTTTCTTTGACATCTTCGGGGGTGAAAAATTTGTTTTTCATACCATCATAAAATTTTACTCCGGGGCGAATTAGTTGCATTAAGTCTTTATCCGCTGAGACAATTGTTACTTCTTTATTTTCTTTTAAGGCTAAATCCGTATAAGTGGCGATGAGGTCATCTGCTTCATATCCTTCCATTTGCAGCCAATGTAAATTTAGGGCTTCGACAACTTCATGTATCAGTGCAAATTGCGGCTTTAATTCCGCTGGAAGTTCAGGGCGGGTGGCTTTGTATTCCGGAAAGAATTCATTACGGAAATTTTGACGTTTGGCATCAAATAAAACCAAGCAATAATCGCATTTAATGTTGGCGGTTAAGCTTAAAAACATATTTAAAAAGCCATAAACTGCATTTACTGGCAGACCTTCGGGATTTGTCATCATCGGGCTTGCAAAAAATGCTCGGAAAATATAGCCTGAACCGTCAATTAAACATACTTTTTCTTTATTGTCTTCCGTTATTGCTTCTGTCATTATCATGTCCTCTTTTTTATCCTTTTGGCAATATAATGGCTTTATTCTTTGCGGTAAAGGGAAAACTCTCGGTTTTGCTATTTTTGTTTACTTGAGGTTAATTTTGTGCTATTATAAGCATAGTTATTGAGATATTAATAGGGGACGAGATGAGCGAAGTTTCTATTCCAGATTTTAAAAGTGGTGATGATTTTGTTGCTTGGGCAAAAAATTTGGATGAAAAAGAAATACAGGCTTTTACCGCCAATGATTGGGTAAATTTTTATCGCAAATTGGACGCTTATGTTGCATCTAGTGAGGATTTTCATCAAATTTATCAGAAAAATTTTGATGACATGGTTGATAAAGGTGTCTTTCCGAAATTATCAGAAGAGCAGCTGCAGAATATGACTACGCAACAGTTATTGGATATGCAGATAAATCAAAAAAGAAGGCTTTTTGTTGAGCTTGATCAATTTGGCGACATGATATGTAAGTTGAACAGAAATTATCGCTTTGAACCGGAACAATTAAAAATTATTCGCGAGATGGCTCATGACGCGGGTACAAAACTTGCAGATACAGGTGTTGATGCGGCAAAAGTTGCTTTTCCAACAAAAGAGGGGGCTGATAATGCGGTTTGGGATATGGCGTGGAATGCGGATGATTTGACATTGAAACAAACAGAATATTTGCAGCATAATCAATGGTATCCGAGATCTGTTATCCAAGTTGATAAAGGGAACTTAAATTCTAATGGAGTGGCAACTCTCCTGGATGACAAACAACGTCGTATTAGTCTTAATCAAAAGAATGCAAAAGATGATATTATTCGGGTGGCTTTTCATGAATCGGCTCACGCTCATTTACAGACAAGTTCTCCATTGCAAATTCAGTTACTTCTCGACGGGGTTACGGCTAAACCTGAGTTAGGCCATGATTTTCATGAATTGATGGGCTGGAATTTTCAGTATTATGTTTCTCCAGAACGGGCACAAAGGGGCATAACAGGAGATTTATATAATATTTTTAGCCATAGTGAAGTTAAATCTATTAGTAAAAAGGCATTTAATGGTTATCATAAACAGCCAGCGGAAAGGTATAGCGAAATTTTTGGAATTGAGGCGGAAAGAGCTTTTCGTAAAGCGAGCGGTCAGAAATCGG
>CALXTN010000046.1 GCA_944391405.1 uncultured Alphaproteobacteria bacterium
GAGCGTTTTGTCATCCTCACCGCTATAAGCTTTACTGAACCACGCGTCTAACGCGTGGTTTTCAGAATACAAAAAAACGTCAGGAGCTTGCGGCTCGTGACGTTTTTAGAGAGTTTACAAATGCTTATGGCATCTGTTGGTTTCTTTTTCTACGTGGTTGTTTGCGTTTAGATGATAATGTGCGGGGCAAAGTGTGCCATGTTGTCGGTTATGAGGTTACTTGTTTCTCGTATACCTAAACCGCAGGCTTCTCCTCCGATTATCCAACTGCCTAAAATCGGGTATTGGCCTTGATACTTTTCTAATTCCACCAGTTCTTGGTAGATGTAGCCTTCCTCGCCATATTCTCCATCAGCTTTTTCAATGCAGTTGCCGTTGCAATACAATTCAACATTTGCTCCTTCACGCGAGAAAATTGGTTTCTTGCAATAAGAACGCAAGTGATTTGGTTCGCTATAGGCCGGTAATATATATGGGGTGTTTGGGAACATCTCGTATAATATCGGTAGCATTGCTTTGTTGCTCATTAAGGCTTTCCACAAGGGTTCTATCCAACACATTTCGGTTAGACAACCGTCTGTGCTTGTTTGAAACATCATTTCCCACGGCATGAGCTTGAACATGCAATTTATCGGCTCGGTACCGCAGTATAAACTTCCGTTTTGCAAATCCAAATCGCGAAAGTCCATCTCTACCGTGCTTAATCCGGCTTCTATGGCGGTGGACTGGATGTAGTCGGCGGTGATGTTGTCTTCAACGCAATCAACAATTGAACCAAAGTAGTACTTTTCGCACTGATAGCGTTCGTGGATATCTTTCCATGATTGTATCAGGGCTTCATGAATGGAGTTGAATTGGTCGTTATTCGGAAAGACTTCTTCTTTCCATTGCCACTGGATAAGGGAGGCTTCCAGCAATGATGTCGGTGTGTCGGCATTGAACTCCAGCAACTTTGGAACACCGTTGATAAACGCAAAGTCAAAACGTCCGTATAACGATAAATCGTCTTCTTCCCATGAACGTCTGATGGCATCGCGCATAACCGGCGGAATACATAATCTATCCAGCATTTTTTCATCATAAAGGCAAGCTTCCGTTGCATCACAGTACATCTTGTAGCACTCGTTGGTGGCTTTTTCTATTTCATTAATTTCTTGCATGGTGAAACGGTAATATCCGTCTTCCAACCAATAATTTTCATGAAAATTAAAGCCTAATGCTTCAATCTTCTGGCGATAGTTTTCGCGTGGTAATATCATTTTTCTTTCCATAAGGCATCTGGTTTTAGTTTAAGCACCGAATGATCTGGATGGTGATATACTTCTGAAAACTTTTCCCGAAGATGAGGATTTTGTGCCACTGCTGTAACTGCTGCCGGTATTGCTGCGCGTTGAATTAGGCTTTACCGATGAAACATACGCTGATTTTGGTATGCTGGCCGGCGGGGTTGTGGTGATGCCTGAGCTGTTTTTCCACGAGCCGCTTCCAGGGTAAAACTGATAGGGCGTGCTGCTATAATGATTGCTCGCTAGAGAATAGAGATAAACCATCCAGCAACCTGCTGCGGCATTATATACCCAACGATTGCCTTTTTCATCCTTGCGTTCTTCTTTATCTTTCGGATTGTCCGGTAAGAACGATTTTTGCATACAGGCAGAAGTGAACAATGAAATACTTGCTGCTACAACGTAGATAGAAAATTTCTTTTTCATAAAAATACAAAATAAAATTAGACATAAATTTAACTTAACAGTCAGAAAATATATCAAATAAAGTAAATTTCGTCAATATTTATTTGCGATTTTTGAAGGCCATTGAGAATGGAAAGTATTCATCGGTGTATAGGTTGTTTTTTGGGGTTGATTTTTGTAAAATATGTTTCTATATTTCTAGAAATGTTGAAATGTAATCTAGGTATAAATCGAATATGTAATTTAAAAACGGGGAAGGGGGTAATATATGCGATGGATAGCAGCAGATATAATAACACTTGTGATTAAGTTTGTGTGAGGGAGAGATAATATATATGAGGGATAATTGCGGTTATATTTTTAGGTGTTGGTTTTTATTTGATATTTAGGAGCTGGTTATGAAAAATAATTTAATGGAAATTGCAGCGGTGTTTGATGCGTTAAGTAACGAAACACGTTTGCAGATATTTAGAATTTTGGTGGAGCATAGTCATGACGGAATTACTCCGACGGAGATTTCTCAGCTAATGGGGGATTTTCCGCGCAACACCCTTTCTTTTCATCTTAGTTTGATGGTAAACGCGCAACTTTGTTCGGCTCAAAAATTAGGTAAGCAAATTTTTTATAAGCCAAATTGCCGTTTAATTAAAGAAATTACAAAGTTCTTGTTGACGGACTGTTGTGATGGAGAGTGTCTATGTTAGAAATATTTACGGATTTTGCGGATTGGGGTATTTCGCAAATGGGACTTTCGGTGGATACTCATATGGGGGCGGCGGTACACTTTTTTATTGAAGACAGTACGAAAATTTTTGCTCTTCTCTATGTGTTGATTTTTATTATCTCTTTGTTTCGTTCGCAGCTTAGTCCGGAACGTGTCAGAGATTATTTATCCGGTAAATCGCGTTGGAGCGGATATTTTTTAGCCGTGATTTTAGGGGTGGTGACGCCGTTTTGTTCTTGTTCTTCTATTCCTATCTTTATGGGATTTTTAGCTGCTGGTGTGCCGTTTGGCGTCAGTATCGCTTTTTTGGTCAGTTCACCGTTGATTAGTGAAATTGCGGCGATTATGCTGCTCGGTATGGGAAGCTTCGGGCTTTATATTGTTTCAGTTTATATTGTGTCGGGAACGATTATTTCCGTTCTGGCCGGTTATTTGGCGGATAAATTTAATTTAGAAAAATATTTGGCTTTGCAAATTCCTCAGGTCGCCGCTCCGAAATGTGCGTGCGCTTCGGTTAAAGAAAAGGCGAAGGTTTTGATTTTATATGCGCATCAATTTGCCTGGAATTTAATTAAGTCTTTGTATCTCTATATCCTTATCGGTTTGGCTTTGGGAGCTTATATGCATGGTTATATTCCGCAAGAGTTTTTTGTGAAATATTTGGGGGGCGATAATGTTTGGGCTGTGCCGGTGGCTGCCGTTGTCGGAATTCCAATGTATGCTTCTCAGGCCGGTATTGTGCCTTTGGTGCAGGTGCTCTTGATGAAAGGAGTGCCGGTGGGGACGGCGTTGGTCGCTTTTATGAGTATTGCTACGATTTCTTTGCCCGAAATGATGATGCTTAAAAAAGTGTTTATGCTGAAACTGCTGATGATTTTTATCGGATTTTTGTTGATTGCTTTTGTGGCAACGGGATATTTGTTGAACTTGTTATAGGAGTTTTTTTTGTGATGAAAGATATTAAAGTATTGGGGACGGGCTGTCCTAAATGTGCGGCAACCTTAAAAATTATTCAAACGGTGGCTAAAGAAAGACAATTTCAGGGACGTATTTATAAAATTGAAGATATTATGGATATTGTAGAATATGGCGTGATGTCTACTCCGGCGGTGGTTATTGATGGTAAAGTTGTTTTTGCCGGAGGTGTGCCGGAGCGAAAAATGGTGGAACATTGGTTTGATACGTTATGATTTCACTTAATGAAAAAAAAGCTCTTCTTGGTGAGGAGCTTTTTCTTTACTTACATATATTTCATACCAACGACGCAGTTGTTGGTTGTGCAAGTGCACGCTTGTAATGCTTCCGGAGGTGATAACGGGAGACTTTGCTCATGTATCCCTGTTGTGTATATTCCTAAGGTTGGATTGTATTGGGTTGGATAATATATATCTTCCATTTGCGGAGCGTCTATTTCTTCATCAGATGTTCCTATGAATAATGAGATAAAGCCAGATGATGGATCTGCTCCCCAATCTGTGGTTGCTATTTCTATACATGCTCCTAAGGTTAGTTTGTCTGCGTATAATTCAAATGCTTTTTCTTTTCCATGGGCATCGAGTGATGGAAAAATTTTTATTTTTCCGCCTAATGAGTGAATGATATTTTGGGCGGATGAGGTTTGATTTAACATTGTTGATGGTACTAATCCTGCATTAATTAGTATTTCTTCATTTAGACCATTAAATTCTTGTTGTTGAAAAAATAATGAGCGAATATTTATGGTTAATTCTGCTAATTGATTAGTAAGCTGGTTGACTTTGTATTTTCCCATAGCTTTGGTATAGCCTAAAATCCCCCCCACAGATAGCACCCCAACTATGGCTAAAACGCCTAGCATTTCAATCATTGAACGGCCTTTTTCGTTACTGTTCATGGCTCAACCTCGCATGTGGTTACTTATCCTAATTTTAGCATAATTTTTGTTTCTTAATTTTTTCTTAATTTATTTCCTAGTTTAGCATAAATTTTACGAAATGTAAATCCTGTAATTAGTGCTATTACTATAGATATAGAAATATATATCCATCCACATTGTTCTTCAGATAGGGGAAAAGGGTAATACCAGATATCGGATTTGATTTTTGAGAGAATGGATTGGCTGTTTGGTGATATTTCACAAAAAATGAATTTAATGCACATAAAACCAAGAAAATGGTGCATCATGATATCAAACGTGTGATTGGCGCAATACATCAAACTGCCACTCTTTTCTATTATAGGGCTTAAAATTTTTGATACGCGTACCCAGAACATAATACTTGATAAACTGATGGCGTAGATGACCAGCATCGGTTCATTGATGAAATCCAACCATGACGGGATATGATTATAGTTTGGAAATAATACCTCTAAACAGCTTATTATACTTAAAATAATAAAAAAATATGTTGGGGTGTTTATGGTATCATGCTTTTCTATAAAGTATCGGTAGCAATAACCTAGTGCAAATGCAGGCATAAAATATATGGTGCGGTAAAAGGCTAACAGAAGATTTCTTGCTCCTTGATTATCAACAGCGTGTGGAACGCATATGCACGCAAGGAGCAGTGATATAATGAAAAAAACGATGCTTATACGACTTTGGGATTTTTCTTCTGTTATTTCCGCAAACGGCTTTAGCAGTAAAAAGCTAATGGTTTGTACTAAAAATAAAGGAACGATAAACCAACTTGCCATGTTATAAATAAATTGATGTCCGTCAGTTATGGGGGCTAATAATAAATTGTTTAGACTTAAGTCTCCTCCCAATGAAAATTCATGGTAGTTATTTAAATACCAACACAAAAGGCCGTAAAATAGGTTCCACAAATATAATGGCAACAGTAAACGTTGAGTCTTTCGGGCGAAAAATTCACTGTAGCTACGTTTGAGATTTAAAAAATATCCCGATGCAAACATAAATATGGCTATATGATAGTTTTGATAGCGTAATAAACCTCCTAAATCTAGATAGTCAAACGTACCAATATGGCCATCCACAATCATTAATATCCCCAGAACGTAAAGCATCTTAAAACTTAGAGATACTGTATTTTCAGAGGAAGGAAGTTGTTTTGTCATTTGTTAACCTTTTGTAAATATTTGTTGCCTTATTATCCTTGTTTGTGGGAATATTAATCGAATAAGTTTTAATGTTTGCTTAATGAATTACGTTCGTTTTAAGGTTTATTTGATGTGTATAAAAACTAAAAAGGGCTTTTCACTTTTGCCCTCTTCTTTTAAGGTCGCATACAGCATTTTAACCATGGGGGGTAGGTATGGCTTCTTTTAATGTTTTGGGGTTTCGCAGACGTTCTTGGAATACTCAGACTGTTTTGTTGTTTGTTTATAGTGCAGTTGTTACCTGCGCTCTAGTTTTGGTGGTTAGTAAAAATTTTGAAACACCAGATCAGATTATTGCTGAAGAACGAATGGCCGCTGTTGAAAAATTAGAAAATGCACAGGTGCAGGCTGCTAATAATATGGCTGTTCCTGAGGTGTATGTTGATGCTGCGGCAGAAGATGCTGAGTCTTTTGATAATCCTGATGTTGAGTGGACTGTTGAAGGTGAGGAAACTCAACCTGAGGTTAAACAAGATGTGCTTTTAGTTGAAAAAGGCGACCACTTTATCGGATTATTGCAAAGAATCGGTATGGAATATTTGGAAGCCAATCAAGCTGCTGAAGCTCTTAAAGAGGCTGGTTATGATGTTAGAGGTTTGAGAGCAGGGCAGAAAATTGATATTGTTAAAACTGTTGATGTGCCTTTTGGTGAACTCTTAAGTGTTGATAAAATCGTTATTGAGCCAACTGCCGGAATAAAATATGTTGTTACTCGCAACGAAGATGAAAAATATGTGGCTGAAATGGAACAGATGGAATTGACGGTTGAAAATCGTTCCGCAGAAGGTGTTATTAATTCTTCGTTGGCTGTAGCCATGCAAAATGCTGGCGTGCCTTCTAGTGTTATCGGCAATTTTATTAATATTTTTGCTTATACAGTTGATTTTCGTTCTGATGTTAAAAAAGGTGATTCTTTTAAGGTGTTATTTGACCGGAAAGTTGCTCCCGATGGTAAAGTTGTTAAAAACGGTGATATCCTTTATGCAGAACTTAATCTTGGTAAAGACACTATTTCTCTTTATCGTTATGAGGACTTAAACGGTGGTGTGGATTATTATAACGATAAAGGTATTGTGCTTAAAAGAACTTTGGATAAAAAACCGATGGAATTTCGTTCTGCTCGCATTTCTTCTCGTTTCGGTTGGCGTAGACACCCTATCTTGAAACGTCGTATTCTTCATAGTGGTGTTGACTATGCCGCTCCAAAAGGTACTCGTATTTATGCCAGCGCAGATGGTGTGGTAAAACGTGCTCAATGGGCTGGTGGTTATGGTAATTATGTGGTTATTCGTCATAATTCCGAATTTTCTACGGGGTATGCTCATATGACCGGTTTTGCCAAAGGTATTCGTCCAGGGGTTAGAGTTAAACAAGGACAAGTTATCGGTTATGTCGGCTCTACGGGGCGCTCTACAGGTCCACATCTTCACTTTGAAGTGATTAAAAATGGTAAAAAAGTTGATCCTTTGAAAGTTAAGGCAGCAACAGGTACAAACTTGGCCGGTAAGGATTTGCAACGTTTCAAAACCGAAGTGGCTAAAATTGTTGCTATGATGGAAGGTCAGACAAATTATGCTACGGTTGATACAAATCAAGTTGAACAAGCTTCTGAAGCAGTTGCGCCGGTTGCTACACAAAATCCTTCTTCGGTTAACTAAGTTTTTTATTAAGGATGGGATGTTAAGGGCGGTTTTAAACCGCTCTTTTTTATTTACAAAGAGTTAGGTATATGGTGAGGCTTTTTTTATTTTACTTGCCGATTTTACTTGACTCTTTATGATGCTTCTGTATCATCTCTCTGCTAATTATGTTTTTTAGGAGAAGAAGTATGGAATTGAAAGGTTCTAAAACTGAAGCTAATTTACAGGCTGCTTTTGCCGGTGAATCTATGGCTCGCAACAAATACACTTATTACGCATCTAAAGCTAAGAAGGAAGGTTATAACATTATTGCTGATAAATTTGAACAAACAGCTAATAATGAAAAAGAACACGCAAAAATTTGGTTCAAATTGCTCCATAATGACGAAGTTCCTTCTACAATCGAAAACTTGAAAGATGCGGCTGCAGGCGAACGCTATGAGTGGACCGATATGTATGATACAATGGCTAAAGAAGCTGATGAAGAAGGCTTTACTAAAATTGCTACATTGTTCCGTATGGTCGGCAAAATTGAAAAAGGTCATGAAGAACGCTATAATGCTTTGCTTGAAGCTCTTGAAGCTGGTAAAGTATTTGAACGTCCAACTAAAGTTATTTGGGAATGCGCTAACTGCGGTCATCGTATTGAAAGCTTAAAAGCTCCGGAAATTTGCCCTGTTTGCAAACATCCTCAAGCTTATTTCTTTGAATTGCAAGAAAAGTTCTAAACTTCAATTTTGAGAAGTGAAAATTTAAGCAACTCATCGTTTGTGCGGCGAGTTGCTTTTTTTTGTTGGTAAAATAGGGGAATAGCGTAGGCGAAAACACAGTTTTTGTTGTTGCTGAATTGTATTTTTTGTGGTAATATTTCTTTATGTTAGATTAAAAGGAAGATTTGATTATGTTTGTGGATGTTACAGATTTTAAATCGGCGATTGGAGTTGAGAATATCTTAACACCTTATAAAAAAGGACGTTTGGCTTCTGATAAAAAAACACGTTTGCCTAAAGAAAATATTACACCAGAAGTTTGTATGGAAGTGTTACAATCCACGAATTATGCCAGAAACATTAAAGATATGCTCTTATGTATTGCGGAACTTCCTCAAGCGGAACAAGGGAAATTTAAAGAAATCGTGTTGGCAGCGTTTGATAATCGTGAGCAACCGAACGATATTGTTGTTTTAGGTAAAAAATTGGCAGTGGCAAACGTCTTTGAACGTGAATTGAGTAAAGCGCATAAAATTAATGAGGGGGATTTTTTGCTCTCTTCATCGAAACTTTCGCGTGGGTTGATGACGCGTGAAGCGCAATTGAGTGATATGGATTTTAAACCGTATGATAAGCTGTTGGCTGCGGCAATGGAAAATGTGTATTTTAATGGTGATGGAAAACTTCCGACTATATTGGAATTTCCAAATGCACAACTTATTGATTTGTCTTGGTGCAATATGTCGGGCGTGCGCAAAATTACCGCTAACGAACAGGCAAAACTTTGTTTGGATTCATCTTGGAATTTGGCGTCTGATTTGGAGGTTGGCACTTGTAAAGAAATTTTGGTGAGTTGCTATGACAAGGCGCAATTTGAACAATGGAAATATCCCACAAACGCGCTGACGTTTTATTCTTATGAGGATTTGAAAGGCGAGGTGGATTTGTCGCTGTTTCATAAAGTTGATATGCAGGTGCTTAATTGCAAAGATGTTACAGGCATATGGTTTGCAGAGGGGGCATTGGTTAAAATGTCCGGTGTGGTTCATCTGCCGAAGAAAATTGATTTTTCACCTTGTGCAGAGGTGGTTTTAAATGGTTGTGATTTATCTACCGTTGAGCAAATTATTTTCAAAAATCGGGAGCAAATGCCAAACAATGATTTGCGACTTTCTAAAAATTGTAAAGTTATTTTTACTGATGAGCAGAAGCCTCTTGATTTAATCCATATAAAAAGCTATGGCAGAAATGAAAAGTAAAGTATAAATGTAAGAATGGGGGGTAAATGTTTGAGGATATTGTTGATTTTAAATCTCCGCTGGCGATTGAAAATATGCTTACCCCTTATAAAAAAGGG
>CALXTN010000047.1 GCA_944391405.1 uncultured Alphaproteobacteria bacterium
CAACAACCACCGCAAAAATAGCCACAATAAGCGAAGTCAACCAAACCCCATATTCTTCACAAAAAAAAAAAAAAATAAAATCTGTATGTACATCAGGAAGCGTCATCTTAACATAACCTTCACCCGGCCCTCTACCGAGCAAGTTACCATTAGCAAAAGCATCCATTGATTTTTGAATTTGAGATCCGATTTCATTTTCAGCCGCCAAAAATCTATCAATACGATCACGCACATGAGCCAAAAAGAAATAAGAGCCCGTAACTAAAATTAACCCGGAAGTAAAGAGCGTAACAATAAGCCAAGCTGGAATTCCTGCCCAAATCATCTGCAATCCCCACACACCGGAAATCAAAACAGTCATTCCCAAATCTGGCTGCCCAAAAACCGAAAGAGCTGTAATCAAAAACAGCCCCACAGAAAGACTCATCCCTGGAAAATCCTCAATTTTTTTATTTGCATCCAAAAGCCATGCCGTCACGACAATAAAAACAGGTTTAATAAACTCGGAAGGTTGCAAAGAAAAGCCGGCAAATTTAATCCATCTTGCCGCCCCTTTAGTAGCATCACCAACAATATAAGTAAGAATAACACCGACAAATGCACATAAAAAACCCAGCACAGCCAAACGTCTAATAGTTCGCAGACTTTGCATAGATATTCCCACCATTAATACTAATCCTGCAAAGATAAACACGCCCTGCTTTTTAATAAAAGCAAAATCATCTGCCAACCGATCTCTATGCGCAGCAGATGGACTTGCGGACAAAACCAACATTGCCCCAACAAAAATCAGAAACAACGTCAACGAAAAGCTAACTTTATCAACCGTCCACCACCAGTTGGAAATTTTACTTTTACTATGCCTTGCAAAAGAAAACATTCTCAACCCGCTCCTCAATTAGATTAAAGATAACAGACCGATAAAAGAAGCAAGAACAGTAACCGCCCAAAATGTATAAACGACTTTCACTTCGCTCCAACCAAGTTGTTCAAAATGATGATGAATTGGAGCCATTTTGAAGAAGCGTTTTCCTGTTTTTTTGAAATACAAAACCTGAATCATCACAGAAACAGTTTCAATCACAAAGACAATCCCTACAATGGCCAACAAGATTTCATGCTTTAAGATAACAGCAATAACACCAAGTACGGCGCCTAACGCCAATGAACCTGTATCTCCCATAAACACGCGAGCCTTTTTAAGATTAAACCACAAGAACCCCACGCAAGCGCCGGCAAGAGCAGCGCAAATCACAGCCATTTCCGCGCTTTTCGGCACATAAGGGAAAGCGGTTTCATTAAATACCGGATATCCGGTTGCAAAAGCAAAAATCATAAATACGGAAAAGGCAATAGCGAGCATACCGGCGGCCAAACCATCCAAACCATCGCTAAGGTTAACCGCGTTTGAAGCGCCAGAAATAACCAAAACAGCAAAAGGAATATACACCCAAGAAAGTTGGAACGACCAATTGAAATATGGGATAAAGAGCTGACTTTCAATAGAGTTAGGCGTAGCCGCCGCAATAACATTAACCGCCAAAACCGCCGCCATAAATTGAATAAATAATTTCATTTTTGCCGTCATGGCATTAGGTGTTTGTTTTTTAACTTTAACATAGTCGTCAGCAAATCCGGTCAATCCATAAATCACCAACACCAACATAGAAATCCAAACAAAATGCTGTTTAACATTTGCAAACAAGATCATAGCAAGCAAGCTTGTACCCAAGATAAGCAAACCACCCATTGTCGGAGTACCTTTTTTCTCTTCAAGATGCGATTTCGGTCCATCCCCACGAATAGGCTGCCCGCCTTTTTCATGTCCTTTTAAAAACTCAATTAATCTCCCCCCGAATAAAAGAGAAACAACTAATGCTACCACAAATGCCGCAGCAGCTCTCAACGGTACGGTTTCCGGAGCATAAGACCACATAGACCACATATTAAAATTCCCATCTGAAAAGGTTACACTAAAGCTTATGAAATATATTGAAGCTAGTTTAAGTGTCAATATCTAAATGAAGTCTTAAGAAAAGCTCTAAAAATAAAATAAATTTCAATTTTTTCCGTTCTATCAGAGAAAAAAACTGTATTTCCCATCAGAGATATGACTGAAGAACCATCAGCGTAAAAAACTTTTAATACGTTCGGAAAAAATAATATCATCTTCCGAAAGTCCATGTTTAATCAACATATCCTCCTTTTTGCGTGTGCGAGAAAGAGCGACATAAAGTTGTCCATGTGCAAAAGCCCCCCTATCAATATCCACAATCACGCGGTCAAGAGTTTTACCCTGCGCTTTATGAATAGTAAGCGCATACCCCAGTTGCAAAGGAAATTGAATAAATGAACCGGTTTCTTTTTCAGTAACTTCGCCGGTTTCCTCATTAACGTCATAAGCAAACGATTTCCACTCTTCACGCCGCACGGTAATAAATTTATTATCCTGAAGACACCGCACAATAATATAACGGTCTTCAAGTTTTTCAACAATCCCCGAAGTGCCGTTAATATAATCAGGATAGTTATTTTTATTAAACACCACCAATGCTCCTTCTTTAAGCGTAAGAGTTTTTGGGGATGGTGTGTCTTGCATTTTTTCAAACGAACCGTTAAGTTGCGCTTCATAATCTTTAGCATCAGTTTCAAGTGCCGCCAACCGCCGACGATTAATCCCTTCCGCCACTGCGCGATACGGTGTAATGGTAATAGCCGTATTCATAAAATCGGGAGAATAAGTCTCAGAGCGATTAAAATAATCAACCGTTTCGGCAATATTTTCATCCCGACGTAAATTCTGCAAATATTGCAAAAGTTCCTTATCACTTTGCCGATAAACTTCTGTCAGTTCAATTTTTTCAAATGCACCTTTTTGGTACGATTTCGCATCAAAAAAGTACGGTTCACGCGTTCCGTATTCCAAACGAAACGCCTCGGCCACCGAAGATTTAATAATCGGTGGAAGCTGACACAAATCGCCGATAAGAATAATCTGCAATCCGCCAAACAATGCCAAATTTCCCCTCGCCTGACAACAAAGTGCTTCTATCGCATCTAAAATATCCGGACGCACCATAGACACTTCATCAATAACGAGAATATCCGTTTTTTTCAAAATAGATTTAAGTTTACGCCGTTTTGAAGAAAGCACTTCACGCATAATCAAAAAGTCGCTTAGAGGCAGCGTAAACATCGAGTGGATGGTTGCACCCTCAATATTAAGAGCGGCAATAGCTGTCGGTGCCACCAAACGAATACGTTTTTTAGAGTGTTTTTTAAGATATTTGATAAACGTGGATTTACCGGTTCCGGCCTGACCTTGGATAAAAATATTATTGTGCGTATGTTCGATTTTATCAAACAATTTACGTTGCACAAGATTGAGCTCATCCAAATCTTTCACTGATTTAGAAATCGCTTTCAACGCATTAACTTCTTGTTGATTAACCAAATTCATCAGCAGCACTCACCATTAAAACATAGGCGGATTATAGCAAGAAAAAGCCAAATGTAAAGCTAAAAGAACAAAACCGCAACATCAGCGCAAATCACGCATAAAAGAGCCCTCCCTTTAGAGCAACTAAAGAGAGAGCTTCCTCCACAAAGCAAAACAATATCTGTCGAGATTATTCTGCAGCACTCTGTCCGCTCAACTGCGCTTCTTGATGTTTTTTCATTCTGAGATAACGTCTGGTAATTTTAAGCGCGTTTTCAAAAGTTGTCGCGGTAGAAATATCATGCCAGGTCAATCCATTTTGCAAAAAGGCCTCATGCAACATACGACGCGGTTGCTTTTTGACATTTGAAAGAATAATTTTCGCCCCATGTTTTTTCTTAACTCTTTGAATAAAGCCAACCAAAGCATTAGCCCCGCTAATATCAACCATCGGCACATACCCCATACGAATAATAATAATTTTGGGCTCTGCTTTTAGTTTTTGTAAAAAGCGCGTTACATCCAAAGCATCACCAAAGAAAAGCGGGCCTGAGAAGCGAAGAGAAATCACGCCTTGTTCATGCAAAACTTGCGACAAGTCACGTCCACCGCCCTGATAAACCAAAGCTTTCTCATCTGTTTCAATTTCAATTTCGCGGCTCATACGGTGCATAAAGATAATACTGGAGAGAATAAAGCCGACAGAAATACCGGTATTTAAATCCACAAGCACCGTCAATAACAACGTAACAACCAAAGTTATGGCATCGCCTTTTGCCCCTTTCAAAAGATAATACATTTTAGTCAAATTAAGCATATTCCATCCCACTAAAACCAAAACGGCAGACAAACAAGCAAGAGGGATAAACTTAGCCACACCGGCAAGCAACAACATAAACAAGAGCAAAATAACGGATTGCATAATACCGGCCATCGGAGAATACCCTCCGGATTTATAATTAGTAGCCGTACGAGCGATTGCACCTGTAGCAGGAACGCCCATAAAGACCATACTCATCAAGTTAGCCACACCTTCCGCAATCAATTCGGCGTTAGAGTTATGGTTATCACCGCTCATACCATCAACTACCGTAGCACTTAAAAGCGATTCGACACCGGCCAAAAAAGCAATTGTCAACCCACTAGGAAAGACCTTAAGCATCAAATTCAAATCAAAATTTGGCAACTCTGGAGCTGGTAAGAAATGCGGAATAGCCCCAAATTTAGAACCGATAGTATCTGGAGCAGCCGAAAACATCGCAAAAATCGCCACCAAAATTGTAGCCCCGACAACAGCAACCAAATAAGCAGGAAGATTCGGAAATTTACGACGCACATAAAAAATTGCCCCAAAAGAAAATAGCGCAATAGTTAACGATGCAAAACTAAAATTCCCCAAATTTTGAAAATAAGCCTGCCATTTAGGCAAGAACTCAGCCGGAACATTTTGCATTTCAAGTCCGAGCAAATCTTTAACCTGCGTGGTAATAAGCATCAAACCGATACCTGCGGTAAAACCGGTAACAACGGGATACGGAATATATTTAATATACGTACCCAATTTCAAAAATCCTGCAACAATAAGGATAACACCGGCAATCAACATAGTCATGGTTAAACCTTCAGGACCATAGTTTTTGATAACATTAAAAATAACCACAACAAACGCGCCGGTAGGCCCACCGATTTGATATTTTGAACCACCCAAAAGTGCAATAAAGAAGCCAGCAACAATTGCCGTATATAAACCTTGCGCCGGAGTAACACCTGAAGCAATAGCTAATGCCATTGCCAAAGGAATGGAAACCACCGCCACCGTCATACCGGCTAAAGTATCGCGTTTAAACTTATTTTTATCATACCCTTTACTTAAAACTTCCACCAATTTCGGGCAAAAATTTTTTTTATAAAATCTCCCGAATTCAGTGAGTTTTTGCACTATAACACCCACAAAATTCTGAAATGCAGCTTGCATCTTTTTCCTTACCTTTTCAATACAAAAACACATCCCTCAAACGAGGGATAGCGATTAGATTACTAAAACGATTAATCTCTGATTATTTGCAAAATCTAAACCAATAGCGAATTAAATGCATCAGCTAACGGACATTTTTTTTTACAAAAACATCAGACAAGGCGTTGATATAACGCCTTGAGATAAATAGCAAGTGAAAAGTTAAACTGTAGTAAATTTTTTTTTAATCAGACATATCTGATTAAAAAAGGTGGAAAATTTCCACCTTCATCGCATCAATTAGCCTCTACATTCTAAGCTTAAGATTACCCCATCCTTTTTTCTCTTTTGTCTGAGAAGAAGAACTTTGAACATTATTAATACCATTTTGTTCTAAAGGCTGATTGTTTTTCCAGTTCATAATAGGCGCATTTTCCTTCTGTTTCTTTTCATATTCCTCTGCCTCTTTGTCTGTATCCGGTACGCCGTTTGCTACTGTTTTTTTCAAAAGCCCCGGAGAATTAAAAGTCTCTCTGATTGAATCAAACTGACTAATAACATCATCAATCACAGCTTGTTTAATATTAAAAGCAGTATAACGTCCGGCATAAAAAACCGTAAACGAAGGACAAGGAGAAGAAAGAAGCACATCAGTATAATCAACACCTCGCACAAACCTAAGCATTACTTTAGGCTCAATAGTACAAGCCGCTGTAGCTGTAATAATATTTGGGCTTTGCGTAAACAACGCCTCATAAGTAGTAGATGTTGTTCCCATATCTAATTCACCACAATAGTCAACAACAGCAAAATTATTTAAGGTATAACCGGTAAAATCTTTAGGTTTTCTAATAATATGATAACAAAAGACCTGTTCAGGATGTGTTATATTATAAAGAGCCGTTTCAGAAGTAGCTTTAGGCAACGACGAACGAATGAAAGGAATAACAGTTTGCTGTTGAGTTTTTTTTCTGGACACAGAGGAATTCCCTCCCCCTATTGGCAGTAAATCGTCATATAATCCCAACCCCTGCAACTCTGGGGGCAAATCACTATTTTCAGCGCAAACATCCCCACATACAAAAAAAATGCTCGCAAAAACCGCCGTATATAATACAAAAAATTTGCGCATAATCCTATCTCCCGAAAAACAATCTAAGAAGATTATACTCAATTTAAGTTAATAAAGAAATAAAATTTCAAAACATTCCCAATCTTTTATATTATCACTTAACAATCGACATAGCCGACCACTCAGCTCTAACCTTAAGACAAGAAACATTATGCTGTGCGCTCGATGGTAATTTAACATAATCTTTTTCTGTAGTTACCAAAGAAAGCCCCAATTCTGAAGCCTGCCGATGCAATTCATCCAAATCGTCTTTAGAATAAAAATAATGATCTGGAAAATCTTTAGTAATAACGGTATTATATCCTAATTTTTTAAGCGTAAGATAAAATTTCTCAGGATGTCCAATCCCAGCAAAAGCCAAAACTCTACGATTTTCAAGAGAAAAAGGCAACGGTTTAAGTTTACCACAATAAACCGGAAGTTGACACTGTCGAGCAAGTCCGGTTTTATCCTCTCCCATAATGAGAATATAATTTGCTCTTTTTTGACCATTTTCAAGAGTTTCGCGCAAAGGACCCGCCGGAATAATTTTACCATTTCCCATACCGACAGCTCCATCAAAAACCAACCACGATTCGTCTTTATAAAGTCCCGGATTTTGAAAACCATCGTCCATAATAATCACCTCAGCCCCCAAGCGAACAGCTTTTTCAGCACCTAACTCACGACAAGGAGCAATAATAGTCGGAGCAATTCCGGCTAATAAACGAGGTTCATCACCGGTTTGCTCAGGAGAATGTTTTTCTAAATCAACTAAAACATTTTTAAGCTTACCTTTATAACCTCTGGTCACAAAAAAGACCTTTTTTCCCTCTTTCAAATATTTTTCGGCCATAGCCATTGCCACAGGTGTTTTCCCCACCCCGCCTGCAGTAATATTTCCAATACAAATAACTTTTGCCTTACATTTATAAGGTGTTTTAAGTTTAAGTCTCCACTGTGTTACCGCACCATAAATCCAAGCAAACGGGGTCAAGAGCAACGGCACCAAACCATCAGATTGCCAAAAACGAGGAGTTCTCATGATTTTAAAATCCTTTTTAAGACATGAACAATACCGTCTAACACAGCAGCTTCTTTCTGTGTCCAAATATAAGCTTTTTGCTGACGATCTTTAAGCAAGCCATCGTCTCTAAACAAAGTAATAACCTTTTCAACCGCATCTTCAGCCGAGTTAACTTGATAAATTGCATCATAAAAGCGTGCTCTATCCATCATTTCTACAAAATTTTGCATATTCGGTCCTACAATAACCGCATTTTTATCACGAGCAGCTTCCATAAAATTTTGCCCTCCATGCGGAATGATAGAACCTCCGATAAAACTAACTTGAGCTAAGCCATACCATAACCCCATTTCACCAATCGTATCCGCCACATAAATATCTGTCACTGGAGTAATATTTTCCTCTCTGGAACGTTGCGCGACATTAAAGTTACGATTACGATACATTCTGACAATATCATCACCGCGATTAGGATGTCTAGGTACAACAATTATCAATACATCATGAATACTATCTTTCAACCAATGTAGATACTGCGCAAAACGCTCTTCTTCATCGTTGTGTGTAGAGCTAAGCAAGAAAACTGGCCTATCGCCGATTTGAATTTTTAAGACATTGAGTTTATCTTCATCCACAGGCAACGGCATACCGGCAAATTTAAGATTTCCGACACAATCAGCTTTAGGCGCGCCCAACAAGACTAAACGATTTTTATCTTGCTCAGACTGCCCCAAACAAAAAGAAAAACACCCTAAAAGCTCCTTAGATATAAATTTAAATTTTTTCCAAGTTTGAAAAGATTTATCGGAAACTCTACCATTAACAAGAATCAACGGAATTTTAGCATTTTTAATTTCAGATAACAGTGACGGCCAAAACTCAGATTCAAACCACATCACCGCGTCTGGTTTAAAATGTTGAATAAGCTTGCGAGCAAAAGCAGGAACATCAAACGGAATAAACTGATGGAAAGCACGTTTAGGTAAGCGTTTTGCCATAATTTCTGCAGAAGTCAGTGTACCGGTCGTCACCAAAATAGAAAGATCCGGATCTTCTTTTAACAATTTATCTATAAGAGGCAACATAGACACAGCTTCACCTACAGACGCCCCGTGCATCCAATAGAGTTTGCCTTGAGGTCTCGGTACTTTATAATCACCCAAGCGTTCATTAAAACGCGTAGGATGTTCTTTTTTTGCTTTCTGACGTTTTTTAATATAGGTGACTTTCAATATCGGAAAAGCCAAAGTCATAAGCGTTTTATAAATACCGATAACCATCATTATCTCCTAAAAATAAAGTATAAGTCTTTTACCTTTTATTTTTTTTATTTTCACCCGGTAAGATTTCAGGCAAACCAAATTTTTTAT
>CALXTN010000048.1 GCA_944391405.1 uncultured Alphaproteobacteria bacterium
GATATAGATATCTCTGCGATTCGAGAGAAACCCCGTTGGCTCCCGAAAACGTGCGCTTATGTGTTATTAGACGAGGGAAAACCTTTGCCGGAGTGGCATCCCCTAATAACCGGGCACGCAGATTCGGTGCATAAGGCGGGAGTATCTCTGCAAAAAAGAACTTTAATAAATGAATCTGAGGTAACTGACTATGAAAATTACATTGTTGAGTGGCAAGACCTTTGAAATCAATGCCGACTTAGGTTTTGATATGAAAGTTGTACATTCAGGTCGCTCACGTCGGCTGACGCTCCGCATTGATAAAAAAGACAGAGTCGCTGTATTGACGATTCCTAAATATTGTTCCCGCAAAAAGGCTGTGTCGTTTGTAGAAAGTCATCAAGATTGGGTGAGGGATAATTTAAGTAAAATACCGGAACTCAGATATTTCCAAAATCACGATAAAGTAAGCCTATTTGGTAAAGAATATACAATAGAGCATAGTCCAATACGCGGTAATACTCGGCTGGATAAAAAGAATAAAATATTGTATGTGTCTGGAGGTATGGAGTTTATACACCGCCGTGTGAAAGATTTTATTAAAAAGATGGCATTGGAAGAATTTAGTAAACGATCAGCGGAAGTTGCCGATAAAATAGGCAAGACAGTACACAATGTATGTATAAAAGATACCAAATCACGCTGGGCAAGTTGTTCAACTCTGAATAATATTAATTATAGTTGGCGTTTGGCTTTGGCACCGGAATTTGTGATTCGTTATATTGTGGCGCATGAGGTATCGCACTTAAAGCATCAAGATCACTCGGCATATTTCTGGGCATTGGTCGAGTTTTTGGAAGAAGATGCGGCTAAGGGAAGAGAATGGCTGACTGAAAATGGACATTTGCTTTATACTTATAAATAATTTACAAAAAAAACTTGATGTATAGAAATATGAAATAAAAAACTCCGCTTTTCAAAGAGAAAAGCGGAGTTTTTTTATAATTAAGCTGAATAAGCGAAAAAAGTAACTGCTTAGGCTAATCAGCTTATAAGCCATTATTTTCTTTAGTTGGTTGAATTGGCATATAGCCAACGCCACCAAAGTATTTCTCCATAAATGTTTCTTCACTACCCATAACAGGTGTTGCATCTTTAGAGATAGTAATATTTTTACCATTTTCTTTTGTGAGTTGAACAACTTTTTGTACTTTACCGTCGTGGTCAAATTCAATAGCGACAACATTACGATCTAATTCTTGCGGTTCAAAGAATGCCATACGTTCCATAGTGGAGTTCATATAAATCCAAGTACGATGATCTAGACTGGAGATAACACTTGGGGACCCCATGATTCTTCTGACTTCGCTTTGCGGCATTCCGCGTTTAATTTGCATAATATCATTTTTAGAGGGCATATTTCCTTCCGTTTGTACAAAATACTCGTTAGAGCAAGCAGCGAGTAAGAAAAAAGAGGCTACCGTTGAAAAAAATACTTTGTTTATTGACATAACACCATCCTTACAATTATATACTGAATATATATAAGCCTATAACATAAGGAAAAAAGGAATGCAAAAAGATTTTTCTTATCCGCTAAAAATTGAGGATATCAATCAAGGAGAGCAAACATATAAATTAAGAGCCAATAAGGCGCAGCTAGAAACGTTGAGGGAGATATTGCAAATTCCGGCTGTGAATTATTTTGAAGCGGATATTAAACTGACATTTCAAAAGAAAAAAGGTGTTTTAGATGTCAGTGGCGAGGTGCGTGCCGGCTTAACATTGACTAGTGTAATAAGTTTGGATGAATTTGAAAAAGAATATAAAAGCAACTTCAGTTTAACTTATGATACAAATGCTACATATGAGCAGATTCGTGAAATGGATGAAGATATAGAGGATGATATTCCGGATATTGTGATTGATGGTAAAATAGATTTAGGGGATATAGCAATAGAGCAGTTGGCTTTAGTAATGGAAGATCATCCACGTAAAGCGGGAGAAGAATTTACATCTGTTATAGAAAATGACAGCGAGGTAAGAGAAAATCCGTTTGCTATATTATCTAAGTTGAAAAAATAAAGATATTCATTATAAAAATACTGAGAATACACAAGAAAAAGAACGTAAGGATAAAGAAAAACAAGAGTATTCGGTTAAAAAGAAGAAAATAAATAAAAAAATACTTGCCAAATACAATTTTTTTATATAAAAGCTAATCCAGCGACCCTTGCGTAATTTCTGTTAAGAGATTAGCGAGAGTTATTTGTGTCAAATAATTTAAGGTAAAAAGAGTAAAAGAGATGGCTACACCAAAGAAGAAAACATCACAATCTCGTCGCAATATGCGCCGCTCTCATGATGCTTTGAAACCAAACGCATATCATGAATGCCCTAACTGTGGCGAATTGAAGAGACCTCATAACGTATGCCCGAAATGCGGCCAATATGATGGTAAAGAAGTTATTGCTCAAAAAACACAAGATGCAGAGTAATAACTAACGGAAGTTAATTAATTTATTTTTATGGAGCAGGTTTTGTCTGAGAGTAATCTGGTCATATCAATAGATGCTATGGGGGGGGACAAATCCCCCGCAGTAGTAATAGAAGGTCTGGCTCTTGCCCACAAAAGAAATCCGGATATAAGGTTTTTAGTATATGGGGATGAACCAAAAGTAACTGCTGAGATGGATAAATATCCGGCACTAAAAGACGTTTGTCAGATTTTTCATACAGAAGAATTTGTTCACAATGAAGATAAGCCGTCACACGTTATCCGTAACCGTGAAACAAGTATGTACAAAGCTGTTGAGGCTGTTAAAAATGGCCAAGCAGCAGCGGTTGTTTCTGCAGGTAATACGGGCGCGTTGATGGCTATTTCTAAATTAGTACTGAAAACGATACAAAAGATACATCGCCCAGCAATTATCAGTATTATGCCACATATCAATGGCAAATATGTAATGTTGGATTTGGGTGCAAATACAGATTGTGACGGTATTAATTTAGCTGAATTTGCAATAATGGGAAATATTTTTGCCAAATATGCGTTAGGAATTGAACATCCTCGAGTCGCATTGATGAATATCGGTGCAGAAGAAATGAAAGGTAAGGGGGAAATTCACGTAGCTGCGCACATTATTAAAAATACCCATTTGAATTTAGATTTTATCGGATATATTGAGCCACATGAAATACCAAATGGCAAAGCAGATGTTGTTGTTGCAGATGGATTTTCAGGTAATATCGCATTAAAATCGGTCGAGGGAACATGTAATCTAATCATGAAGCTTATCAAACAAGCTGTTAAACAATCGTTTATTGCAAAATTAGGCTTACCTTTTATGATTGGGGCAAGCCGGAAATTGAAAAAGACCATGGATCCTCGTCTATATAATGGAGCGATGTTTGTTGGACTAAATGGATTATCCGTAAAGAGTCATGGTGGAACGGATGCGTTTGGATTTTCTATAGCTGTTGAAAATGCCGCACGTTTAGTACGTAAAGATTTTGTCGGTTCAATTCGCCGTGAATTAGAAAATATAGATTTAGATGAACTTTCACAGGAAGCTTGCTATGAAGTGTATTAGAACAGAAATTATCGGCTGCGGACATTATTTACCGTCCAAAGTGCTGACAAATGATGATTTATCTAAAATGGTAGACACCAATGATGAATGGATAAGCACCCGAACAGGAATACGCTCGCGTCATATCGTTGCAGAAGGTGAATTAACCTCTGATATGGCAATGCATGCTATTGAAATGGCTATGCAGTCAGCTAAAGTAACTGCAGAAGACTTGGATTTGGTTGTTGTTGCAACCTTAACACCTGATAACACAACCCCATCAGTATCAGCAAGAATAGCAGGTCGTTTAGGTGTAAAAGTGGGCACACCAGCATTTGATATTGGTGCAGCGTGCTCTGGATTCGTATACGCTATGACTATGGTTGATAATATGATACGTTTAGGGCAAATTAAAACAGCCGCAGTAATAGGTGTTGAAAGTCTATCAAAGATCACTGATTGGACAGATAGAAATACATGCGTTTTATTTGGTGATGGCGCCGGAGCTGTTATTGTAAGAGCAAGAGAAGGGGAAGGAACTTCTGCCGATACAGGAGTGTTGGCAACAAAAATTTATGCTGATGGTACACAATATGAAAATTTATATACAACCGGAGGCGTATCTGCAACACAAACTCCAGGCTACATCAGTATGAATGGCAAAGAAGTATTTAAGTTTGCAGTAGGTGCAATGAGCGAAGCCTGCCAAGAAGTTATGCGTCAAGCAAATATTACCTCTGAAACAGTAGACTGGTTATTGCCACACCAAGCAAATATTAGAATTATTGCAGGTGTTGGGCAAAAATTAGGTGTACCGACAGAAAAAGTAATTGTAACTGTAGATCATCATGGTAACACTTCTGCTGCGTCAATTCCATTGGCTTTGTCAGAATCTGTTGCATCCGGAAAAATTAAAAAGGGAGATATGATATTAATACCAGCTATGGGAGCAGGATTTACTTGGGGTGGTATGTTAATTAGGTATTAAAAATGCTCTGCATAATTTAGAAGAAGTATTGATTTGCTTCATAGTACAGATTAGTGTATAAAACAAGGGTAATAATTATTTTAAGGGAAGGTATACAATGACAACAGTAACTCGTGCCGATATAGCAGATATCATTTGTGCGGAAATAGGATTATCAAGAAAAGATGCAGGGGATATTCTGGATATGGTTATTGAAGAAATCAAAGGAGAATTAATATCCGGAAAAGACGTAAAAATATCATCTTTTGGTTCTTTTCTTTTGAAAAGAAAGAATGCGCGCGTCGGTCGTAACCCTAAAACAGGTGTTGAAGCTGAGATTACACCAAGAACGGTTATATCTTTCCGTCCGTCTCAAAATTTAAAAATGGCTGTAAATAAATAATATTTAAAAACAATCAGATAAACAGGACGGTTAAACTAAAAGCAGAAAGTTTTCCGTCCTTTTTTATATAAAATTAGGGAGATGCAAATGGGCGTCAATAAATCAAAATCAGCATTTCGAAGCATTGCAGAAGTGACGGAGGATTTAGGTATAGCTCCACACGTGTTGCGCTTTTGGGAAACAAAATTTAGCCAAATTAAACCGATGAAAACCAAGAGTTCACGTCGCTATTATCGTCCGGACGATGTGGAATTATTATCTCTGATTAAAGAATTATTGTATGAACGCCGTTATACGATAGAGGGTGTACAAAAGTTATTCAAAAATCGCAGTTTAAAAGATATATTGGGAACAGAGATACAAAAAGATTTTTTTGAAGAGGAAGAAGATAAAGCGGAAGATGGGATAGAAATAACAGAAAATCAAAAAGTAATAAAAATTGCTATAAAAGATCTAACAATACTCCGTAACGAATTACAGATGTTGGTAAAAATCTAAAATTTTGAACTATTTGTTTTGCATTAATTAAGAAAAATACTTTACAAAAAGGAACGAAAAATTTACCCTAACAACATTAGTAAGAAGGGATAAATCCGCGTTATGCCCAAAAAAATAGAACAAAAAATACTTGATTTGCTATATATGCTTTTTTGGTTTGGTGTATCATATTATGCAGGGATGAATCACGAACCATTTGCCGATGAGGCACAAGCGTATTTAATAGCCAGAGATGCTTCAGTTGGGGAAATAATAACCCAAATATCAAGAACAGAAGGGACACCTGCTTTATGGTATTTCTGGCTAAAATTCTTGATATTTTGCGGGCTTGATTACACAAAATTATATATAGCCTCAATACTACCAAATTTAATTGCTGTATATTTATTTATACAAAAAGCACCATTTCCTAAATATATAAAATATCTATTTCCGCTGACATATTTTATTTTATACCAATATAATATTGTTTCCAGAAATTACAGTTTTCTATTTTTGAGCACAATTTTAGTGGCAATGTGCTTTGAGAAACGCAAGCAACATCCATATAGGATGATACTTAGTTTATTATTGTTAGGTTCAGTTAGCGCCCATGCCTTTATACTCTCTTGCTCAATAGTTATGTTCTGGATATATAAAGATTCTGATAAAGAAAAAGTCATAAAAGGATATAGAGAATTTATAGAAACAAACTTAAAATCACTAAGTGTTTTTATGATTTTTACAATTGGCACCATATTATACACATATCCGGAAGCAACAAATCAATATATACAAAATTATAAATTGCTACAAGATTATCGAGTATATAATATTTTGAAAGTGATGTCTGTAGGCTTGGTAGTTTCGAGTCGAATAACTGTTGAAAATTTGGAGTATATATATATAGGCCTATTTTATTTTATTGGAATGAATTATTTGTTAGTCAAAGAGTATGGAATAAAATATGGAATATTATGGTTGCCTAATATGCTATTCATGTTTTTATCAAGCTATAAACCATGGCATGCGGGAATACTTATTATGACGGCATTATTTATGTTCTGGATAGAACAAAAGAAAATAAAGAAAAATCTAAAAATAGGAGTAGGAATATTAATTATAACAGAGTTGATGTGGAGCTGTTATGCAATAATAAAAGATATTAATGGAAAATATGCGGTATCAGAAGAAGTATATGCGTTTCTACAAAAAGAAAAAATACCACAGCAACAAATAGAACAAATGTCATTTAGTAGTGTCGGAATAGGGTTATATTATCAAGATAAATCAAAGAGTTATTGGGATTGGAGATATAATGGTTTCATGAAAAGTTTAACATGCAATGATATTAAACAGAAGAGAGCCATCATAATCAATAAAGAAATATATGAAGGCTTTATGGATATGGTAAAAAAAATTAAACATCTCGGTAATTATCAGATAAAAGTTTTTAGATCAGAACATTTTTTCGGTTTGGAAGATATGTCGCAAGATGAAACGTTGTATGTATTATATAGGAAATAGAGATGGAAAATAATGTTGCAAAAACATATAAATACATAAACGAAATAAAGTTAGGACTGATATATTTCTGTATCTGTAACGTTCTGTTTTTATACTATCAAACAACATTTTTTATCGGAAATCATGATTGGGATTGGGTAAAAGGAACGACACAAGTATTAAATTGGGATACCGGTCTATTTGAAGGACGCTATGCCAAATTTGTGTTGAATGTTTGTTTATACGGCGGTCAGATTTTGCCAATTTTGAATAATATGACGGCATTCAGCTTACTATCATTGGGATTGGTTCTACAGACTAAATATTGGCAAGTAGGAATAAGAAGTTCTCAAATAATTATAGGGGCTTTTCTCATTAGTTCACCATATATTTGGGATTGGTTGTATTTTCCGATAAATCTTATAGGGAATTTTGCAACAATCCCTTTAGTTATAGGCGGTTTAATTTGGTCTGAAAATAAACAATGGTATTATAAAATAGCAGCGATAATTTGCTTTTTAACAGCTTTAGGCGTTTACCCAAGCGTGATGGAAATGATGATTGTCTGTTGGGCAATAAAAGGTTTGCTAAAGAAGAAAATGTCCCCAAGCTCGCTAGGAGCCATTACTGTATCTCTGATATTTTTCGTTCTGATATTAAAGTATTTGACTTATAAAAATATTATCTATACGGGGCACTACAATGTTCAAACCGTAGAATGGACAGAAATGTTGAAACGTGTTCCCGATATGGTGGCATTAGCTTTTAGCCAGTTATATATGAGTATTCCGTTTTTTCCCAACAATCTGAAAATTATCGGAATATTGATAATTATGGGTGCAGTTATAAAGACGTTGCAAGAAGAAAGAAAATTCAGAAATCTGATACTCTGGAGCGTTGGATTAGGCGCAACGGTAGTAAGTGCCTTCTTGGCTGCCCGGTGGGAAGAGGCGGCATATATGGCGCGCATTAATTTCTATGGAGTAAATTTCTTATATGCTGGAGCTTTAGCAGTCTTACTGAATGAACAAACACCTAAAATAGGCAGAAACATAGGATTGATGTTAGGCTTATTGTTTATATGCTTAAGTGTAAGAGAAGGGTTTTACGCGCAAAAGATATGGCAACTAGGAAAAACAGCAGAAGAAAAAATGATTGAAAGAATAGTAGGAAGAATAGAAAACCGATTAAACAGTTCTGCTCAATCAATACAAATACCGATAGTAGCCGGAGAACAATCTTTAAGACCGCGATACTATCAAGAAACATATGAAAAGGACAATCCGTATATATTGACAAGTTCATTTATGGTGCGTCACATTCCAGCGGGAATTTTGAACTTCTATGCCGTAAATCCGATATATGCAGGACAGTCGCAAATAGGTGAGTTGACTGTTCCCTTATATATCTTTTTAAAAGATGCAAAAGCTCCATGGCCATCAGAAGAGGGGCTATATGTGGATGACACATATGCCATAATTTTATTGTCAAAAGAAGGAATAGAGGCTATCCAAGCGCAAATTCCCAAATAAAAATATTGACAAAAAGCAATAATTGTCTATTATATCCACAGTTATTAATTATTAAAATATAAATTATGGATAGAAATGAATTATTAAAAAGGATAAACGATTA
>CALXTN010000049.1 GCA_944391405.1 uncultured Alphaproteobacteria bacterium
AACAAGATTTTGAGTCTAGCGCGTCTACCAATTCCGCCACACCCCCATCGGTGATTAGCATTCTTAATATATATTTTTTTTGAAGTCAATACTTTTTTTTGTTTTTTTTGTGAGAAAATGTTGATAAAATCGTGGAAGATTATCTTTTTTTATGTTATATACTGCTTTGTAAATGGGGTTTATTCTCTTTTTAACATGTAATATGCCTTTGAGGATGCCGTAAATTGAATGAGTTAGAACAAAATGCTTTGGATTTTTTGAAAAATGCAGAATATGAAAAAGCCGCGAAATTATATTTGCAGCTTGCTGTGGCTAATCCCGAAAATGAAAATTACTTGGTTGCGGCGGCTAATTGTTATGATACTTTGGGGGATAAAAAAATTGCTCTCAATTTGTATAAAAAAGCCTTAGATGTTAATCCGAATTCATTGACAGCTTTGCTTAATATCTCTACTCTTTATTATGAATTTAAAAAATATGATAAAGCGATGACTTTTGCTCAAAAAGTTTTGGAAATTAAAGATGGAAATTTTGCTGCTTTGATGAATTTGGGAAATGGTCATTATGCGAAAGGCGAATATGCAGAAGCTCTTTCTTATTATGAAAAATTGTTTGAGCTTAATTCGAACTCTTATAATGCAATCGTTAATATCGCCAATACTTGTTATAATATGAGCCATTTTGTTCGTGCTATTGAATTTGCTAAAATGGCTATTGATAAAAGACCGACAAGTGTGGAACCCTATATTATCGCCGGTAATTCTTATATCGAATTGTTTAAAAATGATGACGCCAGCGTGCTTTTGAAAAAGGCGGCGGAAATATCTCCTAATTCGGATTGGTTGTGTAATTCTATTGCGAATCTTTTTCAAAAAATGGGGAATTGGAAGCAATGTCTGCATTACGCTTGGAAAGCTTTTGCTCTTAAAGGAAACAGAATTTCTGCTGATGACCATATTAACTTTGGGTATCTTCTTTATGAAGCGCATGATAATAATCAAAAGGAATTAGTTGAAAAATATTTAACTCGTTGGGTAGAGTTTTTTCCTGATAATCCAATTGTTAAACATGTGGCATCTGCTCTGCGTGATGAACAAAATATGCAAACAACTGATTTGACTTATGTTAAAAGTTTATTTGATGGGTTTGCTCCTTCATTTGATGATATCTTAAAAGAGTTGGAATATGCTGCTCCTCAATTAATTGCAGAGTGCTTAAAAAATGTTTTTAAACCTAAATTGTTTCAAAAAAGGCAAATTTTGGATTTGGGATGCGGTACGGGATTGTGTGTGCAGGAACTTAAGAAATATTTCCCGAATGAAGAGTATTATGGGGTGGATGTTTCTGAAAGAATGTTGGAGTGCGCCGGTAAAAAAAATCTTTATAAAGAACTTTATTTTGACGATATTGTTAGTTTTTTAACCGGCGTGGATAAAAAATATCAACTCATTGTTGCCGGTGATGTTTTGACTTATTTCGGTGATTTGAAAAGTTTGTTTAGATGTTTGGTTGCCGTTCTTAAACCGAAAGGCTTTTTTTGCTTTACGATTTCTAAAAATACCGTAAACAATCGTGATTATTTCTTAACTCCTTCGGGGCGTTTTGTACATTCTATTGCATATGTTTGCAGATTGCTTAAGTATTGCGGGTTTACGGTCTTAAAGCAAGAAGAGCATATCTTACGTCATGAAGGGGCTAAAGATGTTAATGGTTATGTTATCTTAGCGCAAAAAGAAGTTGAAGTTGTTTTTGAATAAAATGCATTTTTTTAGAATTGGGTAAGATGTATTCTCGAGTGTCTTGTTTATGCTCAGTAAAAAAAATCCCTCTCTTAGTTGAGAGGGATTTTTTGTGAAGTACTGGTTAACGACATCCTTGTATTGTCTTAACCGTACTGTAGATTGCACCAGCTGCATTGACCGCAGTTATGATTTTATTAATAGTATTATTGTGGGTGACATTTCCACTTCCCCAACATCTGGTTATTTTTTTATCGGGGTCATACCATAATCCGCTATGGTTACTGTGGCTGTATGCTCCCGTATTATTGTTTTGTGACTCTCGGGCAGCGGCAATTGAAGGGTATGAGAATGGTTTGTCGTGAACAGGGTCATTTGGTATCATTATTACAGAGCCATCTTTCGGATTTATAAACGCACCTTTATAACCTCCATGATTATCTCCGCCGATGTTGTTTACGCCGTTTGATAATAGAGGATCATAGATTAAACCATGCGCATCTGCATAACTCTGAGGGGTTACATCGGTATAAATTTCCGTTTGTTGATGTTCCGGTTCGTGATGTATGATTGTTTGATGTACTTCTCTCGGTTCTTGAATAACAATCGTTTGTGGTCTTGTCGGTTCTACGGGTTCGAATTTATAGCCAGAACCTTTATTGTTCGTTTGAGCGTATTGGTCGTTTAAATCATCTACCAGCTTATCTCCTGTGGGGGATACATTTTTAGCATGCCATTCATCTTGATTGATAGGAGATGCTTCCACTGGTTGTCTAACTTCAGCAGGTTGTCTAGCTTCCGCAGGCTGTCTAGCTTCCGCAGGCTGTCTAGCTTCCGCAGGCTGTCTAGCTTCCGCAGGCTGAAGTTCTTCTGATGCAGGAGCTTCGGAAGCAGCTTGATATGACGAGGATTGATAGTCTGCGAAATTTTCTGTCTTAAATTGTACTCCTTCAAAATTTTGTTGAATAAAGTTATTTAAGGCTGTTGTTTGCTCCGGTGTTAAATCATTGTTTGCAAGATATTGTATCATATTATATGAGGTTGGATTATTGTCCGGTAATCCTTCAATATGTAAAACATCTTGTAATGCGTGCGGAGCCATTTTGCAAGCAATAGTGGCAAGGTTGGCATCTTTTCCGATATGTTCGGATAAGCCTTCCGCAACGGCGTTTGTATCTGCGATACGGCTGTCGCCTAATGTTTCCAAATGCTGCAAGGTGTGTGCAAAGGAGCTCTTTCCTTCAATACCACTGGAATTTTCAGCTTTGGCTGCTTCTAAGTTGGTTTCGCTTGCTTTTACACCACTGATTTCATCAGGTGTGATACCTTCGTGATAAGGGGTGCGAATTTCTGTCTGGTCATTCATTTGGTTTAGTATATTATCTTCTGTTAACCATGGTGCTTGCGTCGCATTATGATTTGCATCTTGCCAAGGTGCTTTATATTCTTCTTGCGCCCATGGGTTTAATCCATGTTCGGTGGCTGCGGCGGCCATATTATGGGCAGCGGTTGATGTTGTTTCTTGTATTTGGTCTACGGCTGAGTTAATCAAGCTCGGAATGACCTGTGTTTGTGCTAAGCCTATACTAATACCTGAACCCAGAGTCTTACCGATTAATTCATCTCGATTCATTTGAGCTTGACGATCTAAGACTTTTTCTTCTGCAAGTAAAGTTGCCATGTCTTTAGGTGCTTGTTTTTGTAAGGCAACCATTTGCTCTTTTAATTGGGCTAATTTCTTTTCATCTGTCTTAAAGAAGGTTTTTATGATATTTTTGAGATTACCTCCTTGACCGATTTGTGCTTCTGTTTGGTTTATTTTATCTTGAAGTTTGGTTACTTTCTCGTTGTAAGCTGCTAAAACTTCTGGTTTGGGTTGGCCATCTTCGCCAAGATTGGCCATTTGTTTTTTCAAACTATTTTTCTTAAAGTATATGGATGCTTTTTCTACCCAGTTTGGAACGGTGGCAGCCATTGTTGATACGGCTGTACGTCCTGCTATTCCTAAAGTCGTTCCTGCATTTGTAAGTGTTTGAAGCATCGCCGGAGTGTTTAATCCGAGTGCGTTGGTTACACCACTTAATCCACTGGCTGCTGTGACCATACCTAAGGTTGTGGTTATGCCTGCTCCTAGTAACATGGCGCATTTTTTAGTTGTGGAAATAGATGGGTCTGTTAATTGGTCTTTCATGGTTTTCCATTGCTTTACCGTATTGTAGGCGATTAGTGCCGGAATACCTACTGGATTTGCTAAGCCGGCAATCGCAAACATGGCACTGCCTTTGACTGTTTCTAAACCAATTTTTCCAAGCATTTTAGTGTATTTTTTAGCTTGTGTGTATTTTTTACCATATGTGTCGGTTAATTGCTTATCCAGTTTTTGCAGGCGGGCGGTAATATCTTTACCCCATTTACTGTTTTTAAAGCGTTGAGTGATTCGATTACGGAATGTTTCGGCTTTGGTGTGGCCGACAGCAAGCTTTGCTGCGATTTCAGTTTGGGTAAATGTTGTTTTGCCGCTTGGATCATTTAGCAACATCGCAATTTTATCGTTCATAACTTTGTTTAATTGCTCTTTGCGTTTTTCAGGATCTGTTTCCGGTTTCATTTGGGCTAATTCTTGCGCAGCTAATTCTCTGGCCATGTTCAAAATGGCTTCTTTATTCGTTTGCGCATCATTGCCTTTGCCAGAAATCCAGCGACGCGGATTTAAGTTGCTTCTATTTTTATTCTTTAGAACGTTACCGTTGTCATCCGTAAAAGTATAACTCCAAAGGGTAGGCTCTTTATCGGCGTCAAGCGGAATGAAATCTTTTAACTCTTCACAAGCATCTGTGTAGTTTTTACTTAAATCTTGTTCTGAAAGGTTACCAAAATTTTCATTGTCATAATTATATAAAGCTGTGGCAATTTTACTGGTTATTTCATCATATAGGGCAGAATTACCTTTGATTTTATCTGCTAGGGCTAATAGAGCGTATGCATTATCTGGAGTTATATCTTCAAGTCTGAAATTTCGTAAGCGAGAAATTATAGCTCCATCTAGGTCATCGTCTATGTCGTTTTTTGCGCAATAGTCCATTGCAACCAGCATATCATCTACATTAGCTAAGGCCATGGCGCAATTATCATCCGCTGATACTTCTTCTGTACTGCCGTCTGTAGACATTGTTGCTTTAAGAGCTAAGGCCGCTTCTATATTTTTACGGCTGATGGGGGCTTCTATGGTGGCAATGTATCCTTCTAAGGTATGAGAAGAACGAATTTCATCCAAGTATTTATTTTTTTCTTCTTCCGTTAATATGGAACTGTCATTTTCTTGCTCATCCCAGATAAGGTGGGGTTGTTCAGTTGTTTCTTGTTGTTCGTCATTGTTTATAACAACATCTTCTTCGGTTGTCGTTTCTTGTTGTTCATCATTGTCTATAACAACATCTTCTTCGGTTGTCGTTTCTTGTTGTTCATCATTGTCTATAACAACATCTTCTTCGGTTGTTGTTTCTTGTTGTTCATTATTGTCTATAATAACATCTTCTTCGGTTGTTGTTTCTTGTTGTTCGTCATTGTCTATAATAACAGCTTCCTCGGTTGTTGTTTCTTGTTGTTCTTGTGTTTGAGCGGCTGTTGCCGTTTTAATAGCTTCAGCAAATGCTAGTTGTTGTTCTGGGGGTAAAGCTGTGATGGCCTCGGTAACGTCTTCTTTAAAAGAGCTATATGCGCCTCTTATAGTGGTGATTTCATCTAAGCCTAATTTATAGCCATTTTGAATTTCTGTAGCTAGTTGCGTATAGGCTTGTTTAATTTCTTTTTTATCTGTATTGGTGATGTTATTTTTTCTCAATTTGCTGTTGAGCGTGTTGATTATTGTTTTTACGTTGTTTTTAGCCATCTGTTTTCTCCTCATGCCAGCTTAACATGTGCTTATTGTATCATAAAAAAATGCTCTCTGCAAGCGTAAATTTTTAGGATATTTTAACTATGCGTTTCTTAAAATATTCTAAATTTTAGACCTTAACTTACGGATTTTAAAAGAAAATGAGGGAAGATTATAAAAATATATTGGCAGCAGATATTAAAGTACTTGAATTTTGGCGTAAACGTTATTTGGGGCAGGCTGCGCTGGTTTGTTTGGTGGTTGGATTTTTATGCGTTATGGTTTTTAAGTGCATCGCTGATGTACGCGCATTAGTGTTGTTCTTACTACTTATTGGGGGAATTGCTTTTGTAATGATTCGAGAATTGAGGGAAGCTTTGCAAACTAAAGGGGAAAGTTTGGTGTTTGCAAAAGGAAAATCTCTGTTTGAGAATATTTGCTTTGATTTTGGAGCAGGAATTGATGATGATGATTCTGTTTGGGGAAATTGGAATTATAATCAACGTGATTGTGGCGCCGTTGTATTGGGTGATGGATTTTGTTTGGAAGAAGATTATCTATATGATATTGTTTCTTCTAAATTTATTGAAATTAAAAGTACCGTTTTTAAGGGGATTTTGCTAACTTTGGATTGTCATGAAGGGGCGCAAAGTTTATTGAATGATATGCGCTTTAAACAGGAAATTGAAAATTTTAGGAAAACTTTGAAAGCTAGAAGTGTTGCGTCTACTTTTATGCAAAATAAAATTTATATATGGTTTGTTTCTGACGGAAGATTGTATCATCAGTTTTCATTGTGGAAATTTAATGTGTTTGTATCTTTTGTGGCTAAATTAGAAAAGATTTTGGCGCACGTGTCTGCTTTGCAGACGTTACTTGATGTTGACAATAAAAATTGTTGAGAATACTCTAAATGGGTTATGTTTTGTTTGGGAGGTCTTTTATGAAATTGGGTCGTGTTTTGTTGCCGGTAATCACTTTTTCTGTTTTGAGTTTGTCTTCGGCTTGGGCTCTTGCGCCGGCAACGGAAATTACAATTTATAATCAAGATTTGGCTTTAATTAAAAAAAGTCAAAATGTTTCTCTTAAAAAAGGTATTAATGAGATTGTATTTGATGAAGTTGCTCGTCAAATGCGTCCCGAATCGGCTTTTATTTTTGGGGATGGAATTAAAATTTTGGAACAAAATTATGATTATGCCGGTGTTAATTATATGAATATGCTGCAGGCTAATGTCGGTAAAAAAGTTAAAACTGTGCGCACGAATCCTTCTACCGGACAAAATGTTTATGAAAGAGCAACCCTTATTGCTGTTGATGGCGCTTCTCCTGTGTTGAAATTTGATTATGGAATCGAAACTAATTTTCCGGGGAGAGTGCTTTTTGATAAAGTACCTCTTGGGCTGACCAGTACTCCTGTTTTAAAAGCTAAAGCTGAAGTTCAAGAAGATGGTGATAAATCGTTGTATTTGGCATATCTTACTTCCGGATTTTCTTGGGAAGCTAATTATGTGGCGAAAGTCAACGATGATAAAACACTTGAATTGTTAGGTAGAGTTTCTTTGAATAATAATTCTGGTAGCTCTTATGATAATGTGAATGTTAATTTGATTGCCGGTGATGTTAATACGGTCAGCCGCGTCGTTATGCCGAGGATGATGTTGATGAAATCAACTAATGCTGCAATGGATAGTTTGGCTGAAAGTGCAGTTATTACTGCTCCTGATGCTTTGGGCGGGTATTATATGTATCAAATTCCGCAACCGACCTCTCTTAATGACGGACAGATTAAACAAGTTTCTTTTGTTAATGCGCCAAAAGTTAATTATTTAAAAGAGGGAACTGTCTTTTCCACATTGTCTTTTGGGGCTAATAAAACTTCGTTTGAAAATGTTAATCCGAGCTTGATTTGCAGTTTTGAGAATATTGCAAGTGATGGGTTAGGTATCCCGTTGCCTAAAGGGAAAATCAGCTTTTATGACTATGATAAAAATGGTGCTCTGCAATTTGTAGGTGAAAATAATATTGATAATAAAGCTGAAGGGCAGAAAATTGAGCTGAAATTAGGTAAATTTTTTGATATTTATGCAGAAGGACAGGTTACTGATATTCAAAAGATTAGTGAACGCAAATATAAAAAATCAACCAAGGATACTTGTGTGACAGTGGAGCAAACAAGTCTTTATGAAGTTGTTTATAAAGTTACCAATAAAGCTAAATATGAAGCCAATCTAATTTTGAAACAGCCTTTACCGTCAGATGCTAAAATTATTAGCGAAAGTGTAAAAGGTGAAGATGAAAAGGGAGATCTTCGGGTTTGGAAATTTAAAGTTCCAGCTGGATCTACACAAGAAATTAAGGTTAGTCTGCAAAATAAATTTGAACAACGTGATTGTGGTTTGATTATGCTGGAGTAAGATTTTTTTAATAAATTAAGGCAGTTTGTTTGCTAAGCTGCCTTTTTTTATTGTTTTGGTAGGTTGTGTTATAAAAAAAATGTGCATGATTTAAAAAAAAGTTCTTGACGTTTCAAAAAATATATTCTAGTTTGCGTTTGTTCTGATGGAGATGTGGCAGAGCTGGTTTAATGCACCTGACTTGAAATCAGACGAGGGCGCAAGTCCTCCTGGGGTTCGAATCCCTACATCTCCGCCAATGCAATCCCTTGTGTTTACCGCAAGGGATTTTTTGTATTCTGAAAACCACGCGTTAGACGCGTGGTTCAGTAAAGCTTATAGCGGTGAGGATGACAAAACGCTCC
>CALXTN010000050.1 GCA_944391405.1 uncultured Alphaproteobacteria bacterium
AACTTGCTCGGTAGAGGGCCGGGTGAAGGTTATGTTAAGATGACGCTTCCTGATGTACATACAGATTTTATTTTTTCGCTGGCAGGTGAAGAATATGGGGTTTGGTTGACTTCGATTATTGTGGCTATTTTTGCGGTGATTGTTGTCCGCACTATGATACTCTCTATGCGTGATAATAATCTGTTTGTGATGTATGCGGCTTCGGGACTTGTGGCGTCTCTTGGCGGGCAGGCGATTGTTAATATGTGCTCGGCTTTGCAATTAATGCCGGCTAAAGGTATGACGCTTCCGTTTATTTCTTATGGGGGATCTTCCATGCTCGCTAGCTGTATTACAATGGGGATGCTTTTGGCTTTGACACGTAAAAATGCAACAGCGGAAGATAAAGATAATGGATAGACTTGTTTATTGATTGAAAATAAATAAATATAATTCGGGGTAACCGTATAAAAAGGAGAATAGTAATGTTTGGACGTTTATTTGGAGCAAAAACGGCAATTTATGATAGCTTGCCTGAGGTTAAGGGAAAATATATTGAAAATGCCAAATTGGCCAAACATACTTGGTTTGGGGTTGGTGGACCAGCTGAGGTTTTATTTTTGCCTCACGATGCTGATGACTTAAAAGCGTTTTTGATACGCAAACCTGAAAATATACCAGTTACAGTTATCGGAGGTGGATCTAATTTGCTTATTCGTGATGGTGGAATTCCTGGTGTTGTGATTAAATTAGATGCTCCGGCTTTTCGACAATGTTCTATCAATGGTTTTGAAATTACTGTTGGCGCTGGTATGAAAAATAGTGATTTGAAGAAAACTTTAATTGAAAATGGTATTGGCGGGTTGGAATTTATTTGCTCTGTTCCGGGGCGTATTGGTGGTTTATTACGTACTAATGCGGGATGTTTTGGCAAAAGTTTTTCAGAAGTATTTGTTAAAGCGCATATTATGAATGAATGGGGGAGAGTATACGAGGCTTCGGCTGAAGATTTTAATTTTTCTTATCGTTCCAGTATGTTTCCTGAAGATTGGATTATTCTGGATGTTACTCTTAAAGGGGGGAAAGCAGAGCCTAAAGAAATTAAAAATATTATGGATGAGCAACTGCGTTATCGGATGGAACATCAGCCTATAAATAAAAAAACGGCTGGTTCTACTTTTAAAAATCCTGAAGGGTTACAAGCGTGGAAACTTATTAAAGAAGCCGGTTGTGCAGGACTTAAAGTCGGTGGAGCAGAAGTTTCGGATAAACATTGTAATTTCTTGATTAACCGTGGAACAGCTACAGCTGAAGATATTGAAGAATTAGGCGAATTAATTATTGAAAAAGTAAAAGAAAAAACGGCAATTACTCTGGAGTGGGAAGTGCGTCGCATGGGGGTTAAAAAATAAAAAAGTGAACGAATATGGTAACAGTAACTGATAATAACTTGAATTCACATGATTTGCGCGTCTATCCGGTGCACGAGTGGGTGTATCGATTGATTGGAGTTGTGGTTGCTTTTTTAATTATATTGTCACTTTCACTTACGGCTGTAACAGTCAGAGATAACGTTATTTCTGTGCAATTTGATAAACTAATGCAAGCTGTGTATAAAATTTCTGCAGAATATGGACTTTATGTTGAAGATGTGATTGTGGAAGGTAATCGCAGAACTTCGTACGAAGATTTAATTCAAGCTCTTAATCTCTCTGAAAACGAAAGTATTTTAGGTGTCGATATTGAAAAATTACAAAATCAAATTGAACAACTTACTTGGGTGCGCAGTTGTGTGGTTAAAAGAAGTTTCTTTCCTAATAATATTTTGGTGAATATTCAGGAAAGGGAAGTTAAAGCTATTTGGCAGTTTGAAGGGCGCTATTATCCGGTTGATACCGAGGGTAACGTGATTGAAGTGGAAGATTATGAACCTGATGCGCCTATTCTTATTCTTACCGGTGACGGGGCTCCTCATCACCTTACGGAACTCTTAAACGTTTTGGCGCTGGATAAAGAATTGGAAAGCAGAGTTAAAGCAGCCGTCTTTGTTTCTAATCGTCGTTGGAATTTGATTTTTGATAACGTTAATAATGGAATTGTGGTTAAACTGCCGGAAAAGAAATTTGCTAGAGCATATCAAAAAATTGCATTATTGAATAAAAGACAGGGAATTTTTAAACGTAAATTAACTTCCTTTGATGTAAGATACAAAAATAGAATAATTGTTGATATTGATAAATCTGTTGAAGATTTGATGCTTAAAAGATAAAAAAAGTAAAGGGAGTGAAATGAACCATTCTTTTAACAGATCGCCAATCGTGGCTGCTTTGGATATTGGTACTTCTAAGGTTTGTTGTATTATTGCCAGAATTACGAAGGAAAAAAGAGTTTCTATTTTGGGGTATGGCTATAATGCTTCTAAGGGAATTAAAAACGGCGTGGTTACTGATGTTAATCAGGCGACAATTGCCGTATGTAATGCCGTGGAAGCTGCGGAACAAATGGCCAACGAGCGTATTACTAATGTAATTGTTAATGTTTCAGGCGATAGAACTCGTAGTGTCATTAGAAGTTCATCTATTCCTTTGCATAAAAATAGGCCCGTTTCTGAGGAAGATGTTAAAAAAGTAACCGATAAAGGCTTGATGAAAGTTAATGTGGAAGGTAATGAGCCTATTCATTTCTTAACGATGGGATATCATGTTGATAATGGTGAAGAAGTAAAAAATCCTATCAGTATTTATGGCGATACTCTTAATGTAAATATTCTTTTGGGGCTTTATCCTAAACCGATGTATAAAAATTTGGCAACTGTTGTGGAAAGTTCGCATCTGGATATTGATATGAAAGCTTTTTCCGCATATGCATCCGGACTTTCTTGTTTGGTTGACGATGAAAAAGAATTAGGCGCTACAGTCATTGATATTGGCGGCGGTACAACTAGTATTGCTACTTTTAAAAATGGACATCCAGTTTATTTCTCCTCTATTCCGGTGGGCGGTATTAATGTCACTAACGATATTGCGCTTGGACTTACAACTTCATTCAATTATGCAGAAGAAGTCAAAAATCGTCATGGTTGCGCGTTCCTCATCAGTCAAGATGAACAAGAAATTATTAATGTTTATCCAGTGGGTGAAGAAGATGATAGCAATATTAAACAAATCTATCGTTCCGATTTGATTAATATTATTTCTCCGCGCATTGAGGAAATTTTTGAGTTGGTGGGACGTAAACTTGATGAAGCTGGTTATAAAAATACTGCTTCACACAGAGTGGTTTTAACCGGTGGCGCTGCTCAACTTCCAGGGATGCGTGAAGTGGCAAGTATGGTGCTTGATAAACAGGTGAGAATCGGTAGACCTCGTAATATTGAAAATATTCCGCAAGTGTTGCATAATCCGACTTTTTCTACAGCTCTTGGCTTGCTTTTGTTTGCTGTTAATAATGCAGAACGTAAAATTGTGAAAAAAGTGAATGTTAGTTCTAATACGGGTGGCATTTTTGCAAAAATTTTGGAATTGTTTAAAAAAACTTGCTAGTCGGTAACTAAAACTTAATTTATTTAAAGCTAAAATCCCTTAAAAATAGATTTTAGCTTTTTTTATACGGAGATAATAATATGGCAATCAAATTAGCTGTCGGTGATACAAGTTTTACTCATTTGAAACCAAGAATTACGGTTATCGGTGTCGGTGGCGGCGGTGGCAATGCTATCAGCAATATGATGGCAAAAAATTTAGAGGGTGTTGATTTTGTTGTCGCTAATACCGATGCTCAGGCTTTGGCTCTCTCTCCGGCAACACGCAAAATCCAATTAGGACTTGAAATTACTCAAGGTTTGGGTGCCGGTGCAAGACCCGAAATCGGTAAAATGGCAGCGGAAGAAGCTAAAGATGATATTGAAAAAGAATTAGCGGATTCTAATATGGTGTTTATTACTGCCGGTATGGGCGGTGGTACTGGTTCCGGTGCTGCTCCGGTGGTGGCTAAAATTGCTAAAGAAAAAGGTATTTTGACCGTTGGCGTGGTTACTAAACCATTTGCTTTTGAAGGTAAAAAAAGAATGGAAAACGCTGAGGCCGCTCTCGAAAACTTTATTAAAGAAGTTGACAGTATTATTGTTATTCCAAACCAAAATCTCTTTAGAATTGCAGATAAGAATACTACGCTTAAAGATGCTTTTGTTAAAGCTGATGAAGTTCTCTATGATGGTGTTCGCTCTATTACGGATTTGATGATTATGCCGGGGTTGATTAACCTTGATTTTGCCGACGTTAAACGTATTATGGAAGATAAAGGCAAAGCTATTATGGGAACAGGTGAAGCGGAAGGTGAGGATAGGGCGCGTGTGGCTGCCGAACAGGCTCTTTCTAACCCAATTCTGGATGATTGCTCTATGAAGGGAGCTAAAGGTGTACTCATCAATATTACCGGTGGCTCTGATATTACTTTGATGGAAATTGATGAGGCTGTTAATATCATTCGTGAAGAAGTAGATGAAGATGCTGAAATTATTTTTGGTTCCAGCTATGATGATTCTTTATCAGGACGTATTCGGGTATCCATTGTGGTTACAGGTATTGACGATGATGCGCCAATGCAGGTTTTGAAATCAAAAGAAATGAGTGAATATGTTGATTTAGATGCGGGGCTCAATACTGCAAACAATGAGCCGATTATGGAAAGTGTTATTGAAGAAAACGTTGTCGTTGCAGATACCGAGAACCCAATTGAACTGGATAATGTGGTTGATTTAACGGCGGCTAAAAAAGCTTCCGCTCCGAAGCAAGAAGAATTTACGGCTATCAAAACAGAGGAAGAAAATGAGGAATCACACACTTCTTCTGCTTTGTTTAATGCTATCATTAATAAGCCGGTTGTTGCTAATGCTGAAGAGGCAGCTCAAGTTAAATCTGAATTGGCAGATATAAAAGTTGACAGAAGTTTTGCGCCAACTGCTCGGGTTAAAATTATTGAAGAAGAGCCTCAGCTCTTCCCTGAACAAGGTGAAGTTGAACTTCCTCGTGAAAGAATGGCTCGCGAAGAAGCTCAAGCCATGATTCAAGAAGAACCTGAAGAACCATCTCGTCAACGCTTTATTGATAAAATTTTGGGTATTTCGCGCGCTAAGGCTAAAAAGCCGGTGAAACCTGTGATTGTTCCTAAATTTGATGAGATTGAAGATTTTGCAGAGAAAGAAAGTTCCAATGATGATGATTTGGAAATTCCGTCTTTCTTGCGTCGCAGATAATTTTTAGAACTGCAAACAATGTATAACCTCCCGCTTAAGGGAGGTTTTTTTGTGCCAGAGAGTGGGAAAGTATTTGTGATGAAACTTTTATTGTTAGAAGATTTGTTTTTATATCGCAAAAAAACTCCCCGATAAATTTAACTATCGGAGAGTTTTGTTTTATTAGGTTGGAGAGAGAATATGTACGGTACTGTACATTTTTTCTCTTACATCTTACCGATATTGCGTACGGCTACGGCGTACCAATCCGGCCATTTTTTGCCTGGAATCTTCACGCGAATTTGGGACCATTTCGGGCAGACGTTAACATAGAAATGCTCCGTATCATTATAGAGTTCTTCTATATCTTCGCAGCTTTGGAAATAAGCGTTTGGTTCCATTTGAGCTATTTCTACCAATTCCGGCAGACGAGGGCATTTCAATACATAATCGCCACCTTTGCCTTCGGCTATCTTTTCATAACCCGACAAATCAATATGGTAGATTTTCTGACGTTGCAATTTATAATCAATTGTATTTAAAACATCTTTCTTTTGTTCCAATTCGGACTCTGATGCGTTAATCAATTCATCCCATGAGCTAAAACCAACCATTTTGGCCAATAAATGTTGTGCTTTCATTAACGTGAAATCGTTGCAGTCCACATCAAAATCGCTCATAACTGCATTGACATCAAAAAATCTTGGCGCACAAATGTATTCTTCATCATTTTGCATGAAGTCTAATTTTATGTCATGGAAGAGATTTTTGGCTTGGAGCTTGAAGTAATCTATATTCTTGTTTCTCATAATATAATCCTTTTTATACCAGAAGCCTTTTATCTTATTGATTGCGCCTGTACCCTGTATCAGATAAAAGTAACTTCTGAGGGTTATACTATGAATTGCCGGATGATGAAATCTTTACACAGGCGAGCACGCGCTCCGGCTAGCTATGTCCTGACTATACATGTTTAGACATAAAAATCAAGGTAAATTTTAAACTTTTTTGTGAAATGATGATTTTTGTTCTGTAATTATTTGAAAATAAAAGTTATTTTTTTATCAAATGAATGGCGAAAACAAGTGAAATGAATTTGTAGACAGAAATTGTATGGCTTATGGTGGAAATATAGAAACAAAAAAAGAGGGACAAATTAGCCCCTCTTTCTGTATTTTCTCTTTCTTAAATTAGAAAGCGTATCTTAAACCTACAGTGAATTCATCCAAAGAATCTAACTGAGAGCTGTGTACCCATGCGTGGTGATACATAACTCTTACTGTAGCGTTTTCGGTCATAGCGTATTGTACGCCGGCACCTAAACGTTCAGCATAGCCACGGTCTGTTCCTAATCCGTTGTCGCCTTTTAGTTTGTAGTTAGCAAGACCAGCGGAACCAACGAGTTCCCATCTTCCGGAACAACCTAATTGTTGGAATACCAACGCATCAACGCCATAGCCGCTGATACGAGTATCATGGGTAGACTTGTGTTCTTTCAAACCAGCATTATAGAATGCTTCCAAACCAAAACGGTCTGTTCTGCCGCCGATTACACCAGACAAAGACCAATCCTTGCTGCTGATGCTGTGGCTTGAATCTGTGTCAACAAGCGCATAATTTGCATCTAAACCAACGTAAGGGGTTACATCTATAGCTTCTGCGTTTGCAGCAACCATGCCGGCAAGTCCTGCCAATAGTAAAACTTTCTTCATTTAAGTTTCCTCTCAAAAGTTTATGCATTTATCGTTATTTTTAGAAACGATAGCATAACTTTAGTCTATATTTCTTTATTTGCAAGCAAAATTTGCGCGTTGCTTGAGGATATGTGTGCTAAAATAAGGTTTGGATGCTGATTTTGATGTTTTTTATTCGGCGGGTAAAAATGATTTTGCACACCAATACAGCTTTTTGAGGAGTTCATTCGTGGACATATTGGGCCACGAATTGTCGGAGAGGCGGCGAAGAATGATGGTTATGTCTATGTCTGTCGGCATGGAGATTTGCATGAGTGATAACATCTTGATGAAACTGCTCAAAATAATGATATTTTCCATATTGGCGGCTTTGAAAACGTATTTCTTGGCGTTGTCTTGAGGAAGGCGCAGCGTTATGGTGTTGTGGATGTAGTCCGATTTGATTTCTAACCCTAAATAACTTAGCGACTCGATGTCTTTATATAGTGCATCGGTATTCATTTGGGCTAAACGCAGAGCATACGTTGCTGCGGTCGCAAAGGCCAAATACGGACGATAGTGTTCCATGGCGGCGCGGAAATCTGCAACTTTGAAAACAATTTGACGCGGTGCTTTTTGCATATCTTGCCCGATGATGCTTAAAAGGGAGGCTAACAACATGGTATTTGTGTTTTTTTCAGGTGAAATAACGATGAGCTTTTCTTCCTCTTGATAACGTTCAATTATGTTGTGAGCGGTTTGTAATAACTGTGTGAAATTAGTGTGAGTTATCGTGGCGGTACTGTAGACAGGGTAGGTGTTGCCTTGGAAAGTGGTTCCTTTGTTTTCATCAAAAATGATTTCCATTTTTTGTTTCTTTCCTTAAATCTTGAGTTATTCGCTTTATTTCAGCTTATAAAATATTTGCTAATAAAGGTTTAAATGTGGGGGAAATATTTTTCATTTCATTTTCAGATGTATTGACAGGTCTGTCAGGGGAAGGTATAAATATTGTCATAATGGGTAAGTGTGTTTGTATATCCTAAATTTGGCTCTCGGTTTGAGGGCTTTTTTTGTGGGCAATTTACAAGTGGTCTATCCTATTTTTAACCAAGAGCTACGATGTTTTTTTCGTGGCTCTTTTTTGTTTTAATTTTTTTTATGAAAGGAAAAATCATGTCGTTTTCTTATAATTTTGATGATGATATTCTTGAACATCAACGACTTGTGGATGCGGATAATGAATTGGAATTGAAAAGATTGTTGCGAAAATATGGCTCATTGGAGGGAATTGA
>CALXTN010000051.1 GCA_944391405.1 uncultured Alphaproteobacteria bacterium
ACAAATATTGGTAAATACTTAAAAATGCGAACACTTATTCCTGTAGCTGTTTTTGCAGCCCCTTTAAAACGTACAACTGAAACAGCCAGATTAGCTATTGCAGCTTTAGATAAAGATATTCCTCTTATTTCTGATAGCCGTTTTACCGAAATTGATTATGGTCCAGATGAGGGAAAAACTGAAGAAGAAGTTATTGCGCGTATTGGACAGCAGGCTATTGATGATTGGAATGCTAATGCCGTTGTGCCAGATGGGTGGAATGTTTCTGTTGACGCCATTGTTCAAGCTTGGCAAGATTTTGCAAATGAAGTTGAGCAAAATTTTGCAGAGAAAACCGTATTGGTAGTGAGTTCAAATGGTATTATTCGTTTTGCTCCATATTTAACGGGAAATTTTGAGGAATTTTGCCAGAACTTTGATATAAAAGTGGGAACAGGTTCTGTTTGTGTATTAGAAAAAGATAATGGCGATAAATTTTGGACTGTTAAGGAATGGGGAACGAAGCCAAAAGACAAGCTTATTGATAAAACATCTCCTTTATCTGCATCGACTACAGTTGCAAATCATTAGTTTTGAAATCTACTTCTTATGAAATGCAAATTTAGTTTCTGGTAGAAGTTTGATAGCATCTTTATAGCAGAGTTTAAGGTGTTTCCTTGAACTCTGTTTTTTTTTTTTTTTTATAATATTTCATAAGATTTTATTTTTTTATAGTTATTAGGCTTAAGATGCTGTTATGTAATAGTTATAATCTAAAATATTGATTTTCTATTTTCTTTCTTATTTCTTTATTTTATTAATATTTTTATACTTAATTTTTTTTATACTTACCCCCTCTTTTTTTATCCTTTAGTATACATAATATATATTATGCGACAAAATGTATATATTATAAAAAATAGCTATTTTCTCTTTTATACATATATAATATCTAAAATTTTCTACCTCTGAAATTTTAACTCTCTGAGATTTTGTTTTTATTCGTGTTTTTTTTATCGTCTTTTTTTTAGATATTCTCTAATAAAGCATTTTTTCTATAATTTTCCCAATTTACAGTTATAGACCTAATGGCAAAATCGTATATTTACTGACTGTATATTTTTAGATAAAACATTTCATCTTTATAGTTTATTTGAATACTAAATGCATCTCAGTCCATAGACTGAAATTAATCTAATTTTTGAAGGATATCTCTGCTCTGTTTTATTTATTCTTTTTGTGTTATTTTTTTAGCTATCGTTTTGAATTTAATTATTTTTGTAATCTGTTTTCAGATATCCTTTTTATGAAATGTGCCGGATTTCCTGCCCAGACTTCGTTTGCAGGTATGTCTTTTGTGACTACGCTACCAGCTCCTATTATGGAATTGTCGCCGATATGCACATTTCCTATAACTACAGAGTTTGCAAATATTTCCACATTATTTCCGATTGTCGGCGCCATTCCATTTTTTTGTCCTATTGTTGTATTTTGATAAATTCGACAATTATTTCCAAATTTCGCTTCTTTAGTAATAACTACTCCTATGGGATGAATAATTTGTAGATTTTTTTCTCTGTATAAATATTTTATATAATTATATGGTATATCACAATTTTTTCTTACCCTTTTTAATTTATCTGCATAATAGATTAGCACCCTTTTACCGAAAATATAAATCTCTCTTTTGCCGTTGTTATATCTTTTCTTTTGAAAAATCATATTCACCTCACCTATTATATTGTATATAAATACTATATTATTTATTATTGTCAATTTTCTTAATATATCTAGGCACATATTGGCGTATATTTTACTACTTTTTAAATTATTGACGTTAAAATTTGTTTGAGAGGAGCATTAATGAATACGCGGCATGACAATATACAAAAAAATCCACAAACAGAACCTACTTATCATAAAGTTCGTCTGGCATCTTATTCTGATTCTTCTGTTGTAAAAAATGCTCATTCTTATGGAATTGTTTGGTTAAAGTCTTTTTTTTTAAGAAAGAAGGCTCGTTTTAGTGGTGAATATTCCGTTTTTTATTATATGTATAAATCTTTGTTTTTGTGTTATTTTTCCATTAAAGGTCGTGCTAGCAGAAAAGAATTTTGGGCCTTTACTTTACTCTCAGCTCTGCTTAACATGCTTTGCTTTTATTACTTTTATGTACAAGTTGAAGATTATGAAAAATTAGTTATTTCTACATCTTGGATTGGTCGGTTAACTTTTATTCCTGGAATTACGGTGATTATTCGTCGTGTTCATGATTTTGGGAAATCCGGCTGGTGGCTTTTTGTCCCTACTTATAAAATTATATTTTTTGCTTTTATTAAAGGAGACACTGCAGAGAATACGTTTGGTAAACCAGAATAATAATTGATAATAAAAAAAGCCCTACTCTTTTATAAGTGAGGCTTTTTTGTTTGTGAAAAAAAAATTAAATTTTAGCGGCAAAGGCTTGTTTTACAGATGCTTCGTCTAGTATTTTTGCATCTATATATGTCTTTAATATGCTAAAATATCGCTGTAAAAACATTTCTTGCAGAACTTGTGGTTCTATCAATTTTCGTGACCCATGTTCTAAAATGAAATAATCCTCATTAAAATATAAAGGCATTTGGGGTAATTTTTCATCTTCATTACCGGTAAGTGTCTTTTCTATTGCTTGACGAACTGAAAAGGTATTAAAATTATAGTTTGAATTATTTATCAATTTTTTTCCCTTATTCAATAACGTTTCAGCATACACTGTCACTATTTTTTTGTGTGCCATGGCCACAGTTAGTGTTGCTGTATCTATTTCAGTTTGCAATTCATTTTTTAGATAAAAATATAGGTTTTGTGACATCAATTTGTTGCTAATGCTTTGTAGCCATGCACAAATTGCATAAAAATCAAGCCTTAAGTCTTTGGTCAAATTCAACTTTTTTAGGTCGTTTTCCGATCTCTTCAGCAGAACCTCAATTTCTTTAAGTTTTGATTTTGATAATATTTTCTCGCTTACAAGTCTTTTTACTAATGTTTTATTAAATAATGAATTGAACAAAACATAATCTATCACACTTAGACGATGGCTATAAAATACGGTCATAATTGTAAAGTTTTTAATAATTCTTAATTCGCTTTTACTCAAAATAATTTTTTTTACGTCGGTGTCTTAGCACTTTTTTCTATTTTTCGTCAAGTTTTTTCTTTCTTAATGATTCTTTTTCTTGATTTTTTGACTAATTTAGCTTATGGCTGAGCTGTGAAATGGTATTGATTGGAGAACTTTTATGCGGAAATTTGGCTTAAAATTATGGTCTAAAGATTTTATTAAAAATAAAGATTTTGTTGCTTCAGCAGAAAAAGCTCTTAAAGACGGATTTTTTGACTATCTGGAATTATTTGTTTTCCCAAATACTTTTGAAGATACTCATCAAGATGTTTGGCAACGCTTTCAGCATATTGATACTATTATACATGCACCTCATAGCGTGCAAAATTTAGATATTTCTAATCCTGATGAATTTGTAAATAATCAACAAAAATTAATATCCTCTCAAAAATTTGCGGATTTATTAGATGCTCCATTTATTATTTTACATCCAGGAAGACAAAGCGGTGAGCAATTCTTAAATGAAAGTATACGACAATTTATAGCTTTTAATGATTGCCGTTTAACTGTTGAAAATCTTCCTGGCTACTGTTCTCAGACAAAAAGTCTTTTAAATGGTGTTACTCCTAATGAAATTAAACGCTTTATTGTTGAAGCTAATGCTCATTTTTGTCTAGATTTTTCCCATGCTATTTGTGGTGCAAATACTTATAAAAAAGATGTTTATGAGGTTCTTCAAGAATTTTGTGGCCTTCAGCCTGATATGTACCATCTTTGCGACGGCGATGTTGCTTCCACTAATGATTCTCATCTCCATTATGGTGAGGGAAACTATGATTTAAAACGTCTGGTTTTACAATATACTGCCCCTAACGCTTTTATTACAATGGAAACAGGCCATGATATTCCTTCAGATGTAACTCCTTGGCTTAATGATATTTTTTATCTCAAAAAGCTTATATCTGCTTGATTTAAATTTTATCTATTAAAAAAACAGCAACGGTACTTTTTTTTGTTGTCTGTCTGTTTTTTTTGGTGTATAATTTTCGTATGTTAGTAATTATATGTAAAAAGGACTGCTAGCTATGGGATGCTTTTTACTTAATGAATTAGGAGAAGTTTTGTTGGAATTAAAATCCAATTTTCGCCTTTGTGCAGATACGCGCTTAGAGATTGATGAAAAAAGTATGTCTGCCGAACTTAAAAGTGGAGAATGTTCCGTTAAAATTGATTTTGTTCATCCTGAACTTTTGTTACCTTTGAAACAAAATCGCTACCTCTTTGTTGTTGAACGTAACAATCAATTTTATGCCTTAAATACTAAATTGGCTAAAGTTGTTTTTGTCGGATAATCTGGAGAATTTATATGAAAGATAATGTTTATGAGGCTTTCTTAACAGGTAAAATTAAAATTTTTGCTACACACAAAGATATTAAGCCTTTTGTTCTTTCTAAAAATATAATAAAAAAAGCAACACCGTTCTTAATTGCTTCTGCTATGACTTTAGCGGCTTGTTCTCCGAAAAATAATAACAATAATTCATCAAATAGTAGTTCAAATAGTAACTCTACCGATTATACGGAAATCTATCAGGAAGTTGTTCATAAATATAATCTTACGTCTCTTATGACTAAAGAACCTTTTTCTCAGGAAGAAATTAACGATATGATTATCCATAATAATCCGCCTGTGTTGGTTGATTATAATTTTAATCATTGTCCAGAAAATGCGGATAATTTTTGGGAAATTGTTAAAAATGGTATTGAAGCTACTAAAATGGTACAAAAAAGTTCTATCCTTAACTATAAACAGAAAAAAGAATATCAAATTGTTGCTTTTAGAATGTTATCTCAAATGACGCGTGTTAAGGGAACTAAAGACGAAATAGATATTAGTGATTATAATAACTTAAAAACTTTTCTTTATTTTGAGAAATTGCTTCAATATGGGGATGATTATGAGAAAGTTTTAGAAAAAGATCAGGGGTTAATTAACGAACAAACTGAAGTATTTGGGCGCTATTATAAAGATTTTGAAATTTTAGATAAAAAAGTACAAAAACTTTCTGGAGTTAAAGAATTTGCCTATGCGCTTTATAACAATAATGATCGCTTTATGATATCTTACCAAGATAGTGCTCAGGCAAACAAACTTAGTAAACAGTTTCTTGAAAAATGGATGAAAACACAAAATATTACAGATGAAAATTTGTGGTATTTGACAACCGTTGAAGAAGATGGATTTGCTAATGCCGTTGCTTATTGGCATCGCCGAGGAAAAAATGTTGAACTTAGTTTGGGGGTTGATAGCCGTGGAAATGTTGATGGTGGTGATTTTTCGCCGATTGGTATGATTATCATTCATGAATTGCAACATGTTATGCAAAAAAAACCCGCTTCTGCTGAAAAACCTGAAGATAATCAAAAGTCTGATGATGATGTGGCTTTTGCTTCTTCTTCTTATGATTATAGCTGCATCTCAGAATTAGGCCCTACTCTCTATTCTTTGGCTTTGGAAGACCGTTTGTATAAGCATATTAAGGGAATTGATAAAAACGAAATACTTGATTATGGAACTTTGCAATTCGGTCAAGCTCAGATTAAACTTGGTGAAGTAGCTGTTTGGTTTGGAAAAATGATTGATAAATATCCTGAGAACAGTGTGGATAAACTCATTGCAAAAGATGAAGTCTTACAACAACTTAATCAATGGGGCAATGGTCATAATAATATGTTACGACGCTCTAAATATGTTGAACGCTAAACTAAATATTTTAGGGGAAAACTTTTCTTATCTCTCATTTTTGCTTGCTTTTTATTTTATTTTCGCTATATTTCCTTTCTGTTGGAGAGATGGCAGAGTGGTCGAATGCGGTTGACTCGAAATCAATTGTACTCTTCACGGGGTACCCAGGGTTCGAATCCCTGTCTCTCCGCCATTTATTCTAGCCCCGTAAATACGGGGTTTTATTGTGTAAAATCATAATGATAGTTGCATAAAATAATCTATAAAAAAAACATAGGTTGGATTAACCTATGTTTTTTGATGAGAGATAGAGATATCAGAATTTTCTTATACTGGCAAACTCAACATATGAGGTATTTTCATCGAGTTCTTTAGTTTTTATAAAATTCTTCTCTGTCTTACGCCATTGAACAGCATTCAATTTCTTTACTTCTTTTCCAGTCAAATCGTATAATGTACATTTGTCCGTTGTAGAAATAGCAAAATAAAAACTCTCCATGGGTGCTTTGGTGTCTTTTATTAACCAATATTTTTCATTCTCGGCTAATTTAGGCGTTTTCCATAGTAAATTTCCATCATAGTCCCGAACCTCCCATTCTCCGCTTGATATTCTTAAAAAGATTTGCTTTAATCCGACGACATATGTGTCGGTAACTATCAGAACATTTTGTGCCGGAAAATAATAGGTATTGAAAATATAGTTTGTTCCCAGATATATATTACCTTGAGGCATTCGGGTAAACGTATCAAATGGTTCTTGACTTAAAGGTGTTCCGTTGTGACGATAAACCTCTATTTTTGTTCCGTTTACTCGGCAGATGATGAGATTTTCATCTGCGATAATGTCTTCGTAATATGCCGGCGTAACGATGACTTTGTCTATCGCTTTGTCTTTAACACCGAGCAACACCTCTTCTTTGTTTTCTCCAGGGGCTGTGAAAGATACTAAATTTCCATACAGAGGAGTTTCTTCCGATTTGAAACCACAACTTGTGACGATGATTGCTACTAAGCTCATCATCAGTCCTAATAATAACTTTTTCATAATTCTAAAATTTTGGTTCATAAAAATTTTTTATCGTTTTTATAGTAGCATATTTTTTCTTTTTTTCAACATAAAACTGTACAAAATATACAAAAAAAACATTGACTTACTCTTTTTTTCTGCTAGCATGTACCGTGTTAAGCTATTATTGGGTTTATTATGAAATATGTTTCTCATATCCGGTAATGGCATTTGTCTAACACTTTAATTTTTTTGCCTTATGAAAAAAAACGAAGTTATCGTGGCGTCGCTCTTGGGAGCTGTTGCTCTCTCCGCCGCAGTGGTTGGGTTTGTAAAACGTAAATTCATTAAACAGAAATTTCAACAGGCCCGAAAACGCATCTTTGGAAACCGTGATGCGGTAGCCTACGTTCCTGATCCTGCTCCAGTGCCTGATCCGGCTCCCGCTCCCGCTTCAAAGCCCGCTCCAGAACCGGCTCCTGAACAGCACTCTGAAACTGATTCGCCGGCAGATGACGAAACAGCATCATTAATTAAATAGGTCAAACCTATGTTAATGAGAACTAAAAATCCCCTTCTAAGCTCTATGCTTGGAAGGGCTTTTTGTATTCTGAAAACCACGCGTTAGACGCGTGGTTCAGTAAAGCTTATAGCGGTGAGGATGACAAAACGCTCC
>CALXTN010000052.1 GCA_944391405.1 uncultured Alphaproteobacteria bacterium
CAAGGTTCTTCTGTTTTTGACGGCGGGAAAATTACTGTTGCCGGCTCTGCTCTTTCAACAACTGTTAATGCTGGTGGTTCTTTAGAAGTAACTTCTGGAGGCATAGCACAAGATACGACTGTTTCCGGAGGAAGTATAACTGTTGCTTCCGGAGGAACTTCACAAAGTACAACTCTTGCCTCTGGCTCGATGACTATCGCTGGTACGGATACAAATGCAACACTCACCGGGGGTACACAAACTATTCTTGCAGGTGGTTTGGCACAAAATACTAATATTTCTGGCGGTGAGCAAATTATTCAAAACGGCGGTACAGCGCAGAATGCTACTGTCACTAGCGGTTTACAAACTGTACAAAGTGGCGGAGTAGCTGAAAATGCTCAAATTTCTGCTCAAGGCGTGCAAAATATTCTTAATGGAGGTAAGGCTCAAGGTTCTTCTGTTTTTGACGGCGGGAAAATTACTGTTGCCGGCTCTGCTCTTTCAACAACTGTTAATGCTGGTGGAACAGCTGAATTTCAAAGTGGAAGCGTAGCAACCGATACGCTTATTAAAGGTGGACGTGTCAATATATTAGCCGAAGCCATTGCCGAAAACACAATAATTAATTCTGGTTTTGAATATGTGGCAGGTATCAGTAATAACGCCTCTGTTAATTATTTGGGGGCACAAACTATACAAAACGGCGGTATGGCTCGCAATACAAAGGTTAACGCTTCCGGCACACAAAATATATTAGCCGGTGGTGAAGCTTCTCATACTATTGTAAATGCTTTGGGGACACAAAATGTCTTTCAAGATGCGGTGGTTTCTGATACACAAATTTTATTAACAGGAAAACAAAATATTTATACTGGAGGAGAAGCTAAATCCTCAACTCTTTATGGAGGAACGCAAATCGTTTACGGAACAGCTTCAAATACAGTTGTTAATAGTGGCTTGCAAGAAGTCAAAAATGGGGGAAAAGTTATTTCTTCACAAATTAATTATGGCGGAATATTAACCCTCTTCGACGGAGCGATCGCAGAAAATACACAGCTTTCAAACGGAACTTTACGCTTATTTAACGGAGGTGAACTTATTGGTTCTACATCTGCTCGTAATAGTATTCTTTATATTTCCGGTAATAATTACATTCCTGATTTACAAAGCGATAATTCTCTTATAAAAATTGGCTATAATCCGTCATTTACAACCCTTAATATCAATCAGCTTAACGGATCTGGAATTTTCTCTATGAGTAGCAATTTATCCAAAGGAATTTCTGACTACATCAATGTTCAGGATGGTGATGGAAATTTTGGCTTAATTATTAATGATTATAGTCAAGGAATGACTCCTAATAAGTTTAAGATTATTGATGAAAGTGCTACCGCTCATGATCGTTTTTATCTTGTTGGAGGAGCCGTTGATGTGGGAGCTTATCGTTACGACTTGGTACAAGAAAATAATGATTGGTTTTTGGAACATACTGATCAACTTTCTGATGCTACCTATGTTGCCAGAAATACTTTTTCTGCTATTTCTTCCCTCTTCTTCTCACATTTAACTCCGATATACAATCGCTTACATTTTCAACATCAAAACTTTGATCACAATAACGGATTGTGGATTAAAGGCATCGGTAGACGCGTTAATCAAAATTATAAAGACAGAACATCCAGCCAGACAGATATCTATGGTGAAAGCCTTGGATTTGATCATAAAATTTTCTCTTCTGATGGTATTCATATAACAACTGGTCTTTATTCGGGCTTTACATCTTCACAACAAAAATTTGATGTTGATGGTCAAGGCGATGGGCAGACATATAGCTTTGGTTTATATTCTACTCTACTTACCGATAATAAATATTTCTTTGATATAATGGGCACCTATTTTAGACATCATCAAAAAAACAGGAGCTATACTCCTGCCGGCGAAAGTGTTATTGCCAAATTTAGTACAGATGGATGGCAAACGGCTGTAACCGCAGGTAAACGTTTTGAATTTTACAATAATTGGTTCTTATCACCATTTTTTGGTATGAATTACATGTATGTTCAAGGCGTCGATTACCAAACAAACTTTAACACGCTTATTCAAGCTGATAGTGCCGATTATTTAAGTAATACTCTCGGTTTTACCGGTGGAAAATCTTTCTACTTTGATAGTGGTGTTGCTCTTGATGCTTATTCTCAGGTAAATATAATTTATGATTGGGATGCCAAAAGTGCTGTAACTATTGCCGATTATTTTGCAGAAGATGACATGGCTTCTCTTCATTATGAATTTAGTTTAGGACTTAATGCTTCTTGGAATTCTCATAGTTCCGCATATATGGAGTTTACATCTCAGTTTGGTGATAAAGTAGATGTTCCTTGGGCCTTTAGTATCGGCTACCAATATAACTTCTAATTTTATTTACAACTACCCTAATTTATGGTATATCTGGACTAATGTAGTTTTGGAGGAGATATATTATGGAAAGCGGTACTATACAATAGAAAAATACAACAAATAACATAAAATACGGACTTTTTCTGAACGGTAAAAACAGACACATTATTATGTTTTTTAAACTCAATAATTTTTTCCAATAATGCTTATTTTTAATAATTAAAAATTTCTTTCGTCATATCAACGTTTTTTTCTTTGTCAAGATTTCAAAATAATTATTTTTTTGATTAACTCTTAATTTTACTTGTATTTCGTATTGGCATGTATATTATCTTGTACATATAGATTTCGTTATGTTGCACTAAGAGAGGTTTTTATGAAAAAAATAGCTGTCGTTGGTACCGGTATTTGGGGAACAGCTTTGGCGTTGACTGCTGCCAGAGCCGGTAATCAGGTTCTTTGCTGGGCGAGAGAACAAGAAGTGGTTGAAGCCATTAATCAGAAGCATGTTAATAAATTATTTTTGCCGGATATTCCTCTACCTGATGCTATTCGTGCTACGAACAATATTGCAGATGTTTTTGAGTTCGCTGATGTTGTTTTACTTACATCCTCTGCTCAATGGACGCGTGCTACGCTTAAATTAATGAAACCTTTTGTTAAGGAAAGTACAATTATTGTTCTGTGTGCAAAAGGCATTGAGGTTGATACCGGTAAGATGCTTTCTGAAGTTGTTGATGAAGAAGTTCCCGGTGCAACAATTGCTATTCTCTCAGGACCTGGGTTTGCTATTGATGTGGCGCAACGTAAATTAGCTTCCGTTACAATTGCATGTGCCAAAGATGGTATTGCATCTCAGTTAGCTAATATGCTTGGAACGCCCTATTTTCGTCCCTATACTACGACAGATATGATTTCCCCTCAGGTTGGCGGAAGTGTTAAAAATGTTATTGCAATTGCTTCTGGTGTTGTTGAAGGTGCCTCTTTAGGAGACGGTGCAAGAGCTGCTTTAATTACTCGCGGTTTCCATGAAATGGCTAAACTTGCAAATGCTCTTGGGGGATCACTTACGACTATGATGGGAATGAGTGGTTTGGGAGATTTGGTATTAACGGCTAGTTGCTCGCAATCTCGTAATTTTAGTTTCGGATATGAAATCGGAGCTCAGGGGCACGCCAAAAAACTCATTGAAGAAAATACACGTACCGTTGAGGGAATTTATACGGCTAAAGCGGTTATGAAAAGAGCTCGCGAACTTAATATTGAAATGCCTATTTGCGAAATGGTTTGTCGCGTGCTCTTTAATGATATGGCTCTTAAGGATGCTATGGCTGAGCTTATGTCCAGACCTTATCGCGAAGAAGGTTTTTAATTTTAGCTTTAAATTTTTGAAAAGGCTCCTTGTGTTTTTACTCGGAGCTTTTCTTTTATTGATTTTTTACATCTCTATGGTCATTCCATCGTATGCTAATTCCACGTTGTCAGGCAACGAATTTTGAATATCATCATAATCTACACGACAAGACAAATGAGTTAAAATTACACGTTCCGGATGAATTGTATTAATTACTCTTTTTACATTTTCTAAATCACTGTGTCCATTCTTTTCCGGATATAAGCCATTATTACATTCAATAATCAATAACTTTAAACCTTGAAGCGCTTCTAACCCTGATTGAGATATTTCTTCCCAATCTGTTATATAGGCAAAATCTTGATAACGAAATGAAGAACAATGAAACTTATGATGCCGTACCTGAAAAGTTTGGAATTCAATTCCCTGACTGATGAATTTTCCCAAATTCGGTAAACGACGCCAGTAAATTCCGGCACTTTCTTTTTCAGCCCCATTGAACATAAAACCAAATGATTGTTTTAGCTCTTTTTCAGTCTCTTCACTTGACCATACTTCTATGGCATGCGCTTTACTGGTGCAGGCTCTCGATAATTCAGGAACACTAGCTATATGGTCATAGTGTCCATGCGTGATAAAAACTGAATCAATATCGGTTATATTGTTTTGATTTAATTCTAAACGAAATTCCGGTCCTGCATCTATTACAAACTTTTTTCCTTCTATTTCCATATATAGAGATGCTCGATTACGGATATTTTTGGGATTACCAGCATTTAATTTATCCCATTGGTTAAATATCATAGGGCTACCATATGCCGATCCTGAACCTAAAATAATGATTTTCAAGTTAATTTCTCCTTTCTTAGAAATCCAACGGATTCCCTCCCATATCTATTCTTAGCTGATGCGTATCATAAATTATGGTTTCTTTACTTATTTTATTGTTTTCGTCAAATTCAAAAACATCACAGGCTTCAAATGTTGTGTTTCTGCCGTCTTTAACCGCCCAATGATATGTAAAGTGTTTAATCATTACCGGCTTTCCTTCCGTGCTGATTAACGTATTATGTGGCTTTTGCCATGATTTTTCTACATCTGACAATATACACATCTTTTCAAAAAAGATACGTGGCTCCAGCCATCCTAATAACGGAGAATATACTTTGGCTTCAGGGGTAAATAAATTACAAAGTCCTTCTAAATCATATTCAGCTAATGCTTTCATATATTTACCAATGATTTCTTCATAGATAGCTTCTTTATTCATGTTTTTCCCTCTCAACTTGTTGTTTATTCAGTAGTTGAGATTATATTGGTAAATATTAAAAAACTGAAAGGATTTTTTTGACTATGCTCAAATTTTTTATTTCACTTTTTTTGACATTTATTCTCTTTCCAACCTATCCTATTGTTTATGCGCAAAATATATCTTATCAATCAGAAAATTCTCTTGATTTTGCTAAAGCAAATAAAACTCTTAATGACTTATTAAAAAAAATCAAAAATTCTCCATTACAACTTTCTGACAATGATGATGTTTTAAAAAACTTAAATGCCTTACAATCTCTTACCCTGACTCAACAAAAAAAGGATATACTGTTTCTTCAATCACTTAATCAAAAATTAGAAGCTCTTGACGAACTTTCTCTTGGCGATGGTAAGGATTTGCCGGAAGTGATTAACGAAAAAAAATTATTAAACGAATCTTTAAAGAAATATAAAGAGAAATTAGCTCAAGCTGCTTTTATATTAGCTAAAATCGATGAAGCAAATGCTCTTATCTTTTCTTATCGCAATGAAGAACTGTTAAACAGCGTACTTACGCAGCAAAATTCTATCTTTCAACCTCAACAATTTATTAATTCTCTTCGTGAATTTGGACCTTTTTTTCTGAAAATCACGTTGTCACCTGTTAATTGGTATAACTCTTTATCGGTTGAACAAAAACAGATTGTTTGGCATCATTTTTTTTCTTTATTATTCATCTTTGGCTTTTTGTTGATTGTTCTTCTGTTTTTAAAAAAATTTATCATTATTCGTCTTAATCTCTTCTACAATAAAATATCTCAACCTTCATATTTTCAAAAAATTAAAACGGCTTTGGGCGTTATTGCCTATCATGGACTTATTCCTACTTTATTTTTATTTGCTATTCATTTAGGTATTCTTCATTTTCCTTTTTTAGATAATACGCTTTTTTCCTTTTGTGGAGAAAATGCTATTATCTTTATAATTTATTTTTTACTGTTTAGAGCTTTTTTTCTTGCTGTTCTTTCTCCGCAATTTCCTAATTACTCTTTATTTATAAATATGGATAAAAAACTTACTCAACGATCCTTTAATGCGCTTATTACAGCTTTAATTCCTATTATTATTGTTTCTTTTTTTCAAAAACTTACGGCGTTTATTCCTGAGCAAACCAATATTATTTATTCTATGCAAATTCTTACCAATGCAGTTAAAGCCTTTGCTGTTATCTGGGTGGCTCTTAGAATTCTTTATAATGTTCAAAAACTTTCCAATGAAGATGTTGATAGCGGTAATTTTCAACACTTATCTTTTTCTTCTCAGATGGCTTTAATTATTACTCTTTTTATGCTATTTAGTTTCGGATGCTCATTATTTGGTTATATATTTCTCTCGGAGTATTTAATTAATCGCTTTCTTATTTCTGTCGTTATTATCACTCTCTTGTATATGATAAAAAATCTTTTGATTTTCTTGTATCATTGGATTATTCGTTGGCGATTTTGGATTGCTGCATTGCGTATTCATCCTAAATCTTTGGTTAAAAGCGAAATCTGGTTTAATATTTTACTTACACCTATTATTTATGTCCTTAACCTACTTTTTCTTTTAGCTATATGGGGCGTTTCAGTAGATATCCTGATTGCTCGCACTAAAAGATTTTTAACGGGTTTCAATGTCGGTGGTGTTTATGTTTCTATTTCTTCTATTTGTTTAGGACTTTTCACTTTTTGGATTGCTTTGCTCTTAACAAAACTCATAAAAAACAGCTTGCTTTCCGGCAATCTTAATAAACTTGATTTAGATGAAGGAATGAAAAGCTCGCTTATTTCTGGAATTGGCTTTTTCGGTTTTATATTCTCTTTAATTCTTGGAATTGCCGTTGCCGGAGGCAGTTTTCAGAGCCTTGCCATTATTGCTGGTGCTATTTCTTTTGGTGCTGGTTTTGGTTTGCAAAATATGGTTAGTAACTTAGCAGCAGGGTTAACCATCTTATTTGAGAGGCCTATTAAAATTGGTGATACGGTCATTATTAATGGTTTTGAAGGTGTTGTCTCGCAGATAAGCATGCGGGCAACAACGTTAGAAACTGCCGATAAATCTAACGTCATTATTCCGAATGCTTTGATTATTTCAGGATGCGTGGTTAATAAAACTTATGATAATCGTATGACGCGTGTTGATATTAATCTTAGCGTCGACTATAATTGTAATATTGAAAATTTAAAACAACTTTTATTGCGAATCGCCAATGAAGATCCTGATGTACTTGCTTTTCCAGCACCGACTCTTTCTTTTTTGGATTTTGGCGAAAGTTGTCTTAATTTTCAACTCAACTGCTATACAGCAAATATTGCTTTGAGTGCCGGAATATCTTTTCGTATTCGAGAGAATATTATTAATGAGTTTCGTGCTTATGGTTTTTCTATACCTTTTCCGCAAAGAGTTATTCATACAATTTCTGCAGATAT
>CALXTN010000053.1 GCA_944391405.1 uncultured Alphaproteobacteria bacterium
TGCAAGGTGTTGCAACACCTTGCATGTCTAACAGTTTATATGCTTTTTACTGTCTTTTTGCAATATACAAGCTTCTTGCGTATACATAAAGGTAAGAGGAGTCATACTATAGTGATTGTTGAACTCCCTGGCACTGCTTTTAAGCTGTGCCATTTGTTTTAACAGCAAAAAGGAGTGAAAATCATGAAAGAAACAACAGCATTATCCACCGCAGAAATCGCCCACCGCCGCCAATATAGCGAACAAGGCTCTGCCTGCTCCATAGCATTTCAGAAACAGTTAGGCGAGTTACTCAAAACCGAACGCGAAAAACATGGATTAAGTCACCAAGATGTAGCGATGCAAATCCACGCCCATACATGGAAAGTAGAAAAAGCCGAACACGGCAAAACGAGCCTAAATTGGTATGTCATCAGCGGCTTACTGCAACTATACGGTAAAGAGCTTAAAATAAGTTTAGAAGAAAAAAACAGCCCCAACAAACAGATTTTCAAACAACCTTGACTTAAAATGCACGCTCATCAAAAAACTCGCCCCGAAGGGCAACAAATTCGCTACAAAAACTGAACATACGGAATTTGCACACTCAAACCGCAACTATTCCCCTTTTGCCGAGTCAAATAGACAAGCTCGGCAAGGGAGTAAATTGCCCGAGCGTTACGCTCAAACTCCGTTCCATAAAGAACCAAGTCAACGTGCACAAGTGCACTTTTAATCACACACCGCAACAATCGCTTTCCTACAAAACAAGCAATCAAGTTTGCGTATGAAAACTTGCCCGATAGACAACTGTTTCATCTCCTCAATTAGGGCTATCGGCATTGACACACCAAATTTTCCACTAATCCCCCTTGGATAGAAAAATAAACAAAGCTTCGCAACAAAAAAGTGAAGGCTATTTTCCCCCTCATCTCTTACCAAGCAAAAAAAACAGCCTCGCAGAAATTACGAAGCTGTTTAAAATCAATTAACAATCACCCCAAAAGCTAAAAAGCTCCTTTCAGATTTTTCAAACTATTTTTCGCATCTTCAAGAGCTTTTTTCTGTTCAGCTTTTTTAGCCTCACGTTCTGCTTTAGCTTGAGCAGCTTGAGCTTCTCTTTCAGCTTTAGCCTGTTCGGTAGCTTCTTTTTGTGCGTCAATTTTAGCTTGAATTTCTGCTTTTTTAGCGTCTACCTTGGCCTGAGCTTCAGTTTTTTTAGCCTCAATACTTGCTTTCAAATTTTCTTTAGCTTGAGCAGCTTCTGCCTCACGTTCAGCCTTAGCCTGAGCAGCAGCCTCTTCTTGAGCTTCTCTTTCAGCCTTCTTCTCTTCAATCGCTTCTGCTGTATTATTAATACCATCAGCCATTTTGCTTGCAGCTTCAGTTAAATCAAAAGCCTGCGCGTTAAAAGCAAATAGAGCTAAAGCCAAGATAACATAAAACTTTTTCATCATTACCTCCCATAAGTTCCAACTAAACAAATTTTAAATCAAAGATTCAATAAGACAAGCCTAAAGCAAAGTTTTCCCCAACAGTAAGACAACAAGCTAAATACACTTCATAAAAAAGGGAGTAAATAACCTTACTCCCTTAAAACTTCCCAACAAAGACCTTAAACGTTCGTCTGCCAACCTTTAACGCTGGTATCTTCACTTCCCTGGTGAACGACAATCTGCGGATAAGCAATATTGATACCCTCTTCACGAAAACGTCTTAAAATTTCATAACGCACATCACTGCTAGCTTGCCATCCGCTCCAGATATCAGAAACATACAACCTTAATTCAAAATCAAGAGAAGACGCTCCAAAATCTTTAAACAAGACATAAGGTGCCGGTACTTTCATAACTTTTTTACAACTACGCGCACATTCAAGCAACAATTTAGTAACTAATTCTGCATCAGAATCATAAGACACCCCCACCAAAATTTTCTGTCTTTGCCAGTTATTACCGTGTGTAAGATTCGTCAACGAAGAAGAAATAAGAGTCGCGTTCGGAATAATCACACTGGATTTATTAAAAGTTTCCACTTCCGTCGAGCGAATATTGATTTGTTTAATTTTACCCTCTTCTCCACCGATAATAACCCAGTCGCCCACCTTAAATGGACGTTCAAACAAGAGAATAATACCGCTAACCAAGTTTTTAATCACATCCTGTAAACCAAAACCGATACCAACGGAAAGCGCACCGGCGATAACCGCAAGGTTAGAAAGGTCAACCCCCATCGCCACAATCGCCAAAATAGCTGAAATAATAAATCCTGTAAAACTCAAACCTGAAATCAAAGAATGTTTAATACCCTCATCCATATTAATGCGATTAAGCAAATTATTAGACAAGCGGTTTTTCATAATTTTAACTACAGTAAGAGATATTAAGAAAACAAGCAACCCCGTGATGATAGAAATAAGAGAAATATTGATACCACCAACCTGAAAACCAAAAACAAGTTTTTTCACAGCCTGCAACATAAATGTTCCGGACATACCCCATAAGCGCAACAAAGAATAAGCCAAAAACATTAACAAGAGCGGTGTAACCAAAAGTGTCATTAAGAAATCAGCTTTAGAAAGTAATTTCTTACGCAATCTAAAAGTTTTAATCCAAAAGACAATACTTCTGCGTAAAAGATCAGAGATAAAGCGTCTGACAATCACAAACGCCCCAATAAGCAAAACCGAAACAATAAACCGATTAAAAATAAAGGTAGCCAACCCCGGATAACCAAACAACGAAATACCAAAAGTCAACGCCGCAAACAAAGATGTAAAAACAATGATTTTGGAAGACATACTCATATTATCTAGTTCATCATCTGTGAGTAATGCAGCAGCACTACCGGCAGTTGGTGCCGATGTTTGAATTTTATCGGCAACCGGTTTAGGAGTTTCCGTTGCTTGCGGATTAATAATAATGGTTTCGGTTTTACCCTCTGTTTTAATAACAGAAGCATTTTCGATTGGTTTAACCTGTTTAACTTCACCATTATCAACCACATCATCTGTTTCCGGAGCAGAAGTTTCTGGTTCTGGTTCTTTACGTTTAATTTCGCCCAAAATTCTCGAGGTCATCAAAACAATAACAAAAGCTTTAATAGCATCACTAGCTACTTCCAAAAGCAAAGTCAAGGCCTCACTAGCTTCAAAGTAATGAGCTATTTGCAAAATACAAGCAATAGATCCCAATAGAATAATAGAAAGTGTCGTTGCAGAAAAAACACGTTCAGCCCTTTCATCAGAAATATTAAACAATCTCCAACGCCCATTCCAAGGAGCGAGCGTCACACGAGCCAAAGCGCGAATAAGAATAATATAAAGAGCGTAATAAAGCACGTTAGCAACCACTACACCAAATTTGCTATGCGTCAAACTATCGTTAGTAAGCTGCCATAATAAACATCCGCCGATTAAAAGAGAAGGAATAACGCCATAAGCAATGGCTGTAATAATTGCCACCACAATTTTCTGTCCATAGCGAGGATAATCTTCAGTATGCCCATAGCCCCATTTTTTGATAATATATTGTCGCAAAAACAACCCCAAAGAAAGAGCCAATCCGACAATGAGCAATACATACCAACCACCATGAAAGACTGCAGTTTTTTCCTCTTGGGATAAACCTTGATACCAAGAAACCGGAGATGTAGCAATTTCCCAAAAGAATACAGCCGCATCTGCAATCGCTGTAAAGAAGTTCTGCGGAGAAACCAACACATTTTGTTCTGCTACTAAATTTCCAATAAGAATACGACTTCTCGCTTCAGAAATAATCGAACCCAAACGAGCAATTTCGGTTTTAAGCAAATTAGCCTCAATAATACGACTTTTATAGTTATTCATAGCCGCCGTATATTTAGCCCTCATTTCAGCAATAGCCGGATCCTCGCTTTCGCCGTCAGCAGGCTCTGTTCCTAAAGCATCTAAAGCATCTTGCACATACTTAGCGTTTTTTTCAATTCCTTTAACGGCAAATTCAATAACCAACTCTTGTTGAGATAAAAAAGAGGAATTTTCATCCAAACTTTGCCGAGTAAACTGTTTTTTCTTAATTTGCTCTTCAATTTTGACCAACTGAGAAGAAACCGTCTTATAGTCAAAGGTTGGTGTATCGGAATAAATATCATCAACAACTGTTTTTTGCGATTCGGCTTGTACGGTTGAAGAGTCATGTTTAGAAGACGAAGCATAGAGATTATCAATCCCCCCTACAAAAACTTCCGCAGCAAACAACCACAGAGCAAAAAATCCCAATTTTCTCAACATAACTTAATCCCCAACCATACAAATCAAAATTACAAATACTCAATCTGATTAAAGTTACACATACGCTCAATCATTAAAAACCTTAAGCCTTAGCCAACAACGCTGTCATAACGGAGAAAGCAAGCTTTGCCCCGCCGGCACGAAGGTTATCGGCAACAGTCCAGAAGCTAACGCCGTTTTCAACCGAAACATCTTGTCGCACACGAGAAACATAAACGCTGTCTTCGCCCTGAACATCATCAACACTAACATAGCCCGCATCAACAGTTTTATCAAAAACAACAACATTTTTCTGTTTTTTCATAGCCTCACGGATATCGTTAGCGTCAACATCTTTTTCAAATTCTGCATTAACAAAAGCAGCATCACCGATAAACGTCGGAACAAAAGCACAGTTTGCATGTACTTTAATATCACCACCCAGAAGTTTTTTAATTTCAGCATTGATAGCCCATTCCAAAGAAGTTTCTTCGCCGATAAATTCTCCCACTTGTGGCAAAACGTTAAAAGCGATTTGTTTTTTAAAGATTTGCTCATCATCAACCAGCGTTTCGTTTAAAAAGATTTTACGAGATTGCGTAAAGAGTTCATCCATCGCCTCATGCCCATGATAAGAAGTAGAGTTAAATGTGGTAATAACCAAGCGCTTAAGCGGATTATTTTTAATAACATCGGCAAGAGGCAACAAGATTTGGTAAACTGCCGAAGACGGAACGGCAACCACTTGATGTTTCCCCCCCTTCAGCACCTCATCGCCATTAACTTCTGGGACTACAAGCGGAACGGAACTATCACCAAAAGTAGCACCAGAGAGATCTATCACTTGACATCCAGCCGCAACAGCTTTTTTAATATAACGTTTTCCTTGTTCTTTGGTCGTCGCAAACACGGCAACATCAGCTTTTTTGAAATCAAAATTATCAAGCGAAAAAACATCCAATTCATCATCTTCGCCATAAGAAGCGAGCGTTCCGAGGGGAGATTTAGCTTCCAAAGCAAACACATCATCAACCGGAATAGAACTTTCCGCCAAAAGATTCAAAAATTCACGACCGGTACTCCCTTTAACACCGGCAACAGCGATTTTAGGCATAACAAAAATCCTTTCACCAAAAACGACCACAAAAATCTGGAACTGATGATAGTCTTTTAGCCAAATTTTTCAAGTATTTTATGCAACTTTTCCGCATTTACACACATAAAGTTAACGCCTTGGACCACATTATACGTTTTTTATTTAGAGGAATAGACGCGTTTGCTGGGCTTGTTGAAGGAAGAACCAAAAAATCTTTCTGCACCAATAAATCAGGATAAGCGCGAGCAAAGAGTTTATAAGCCATCTGCCCATTAAACAGCAAAGTTTTTATTTGCGGATAGAGTAAAAAGAGGCCGACAAAATCATTCGGCTCCACATTTTTAATATGCGTATCAAGGCTCCCCTCACGCACACAACATCGCGCCACATCCCACAGCCCGATATGATGTTGCAGTATAAAGAGCTTTTTAGCTTCGTATAAGGGAGGATTGTTGACATCATAGGGTTCACCAAACGCCTCAAAGCAAAACCGCCAAAACAAATTATGGGGATGCGCATAATATTGCGCAGCCATAAGCGACGCCACCCCAGGCATTGAGCCGATAACCAAAATTTTAGTCTTTTCATCGACAATAAAATCAAAACTCTGAATCATCTACCACCCTTAGCAAAAATTTTCCCCAAAAAACGCCCCAAAGAATTACCAGAACTTTGCTTAGCTTTAGCCATAAGCTCAGTTTCATTACCCACAACAATTTCCGCCCCCAAATCATCAGGAAAAGAAACTTCACTATTTTCCATTTGTCGTCTATCTCTAAAAATAACCTTTTGCACACCCTTCCATTGACACGCCTTCAAATTCACTTGAGAGCAAGAAGAAAAATCCATAACCTTAGGCAAATCATGACAACCAGCAAGATTAACTCTTCCATTTTTCGGCAAGACAATATTATCAAAATCTCTTAGAGAACAATTTGTCAAATAAAGAGTACCGCACTGAGAAAAATCAGTTTTTTTAGGAAAATTAACTGCACTGCACAAATCAGCCCAAGCTCCCGATGCAAATTTAAGTTCCTCTAATCCTGCCAAATCACATCCAATAAGAGTAACCTCAGCACATTGAGAAAAATCCATTTTCAAGCCTTTTTGCGTAGGCAATTGTGCCTCACGTAAATTAACTTTTGCACTTTTTCTAAATTTAATTTCTGTCACAGCTTTCAAATTTTTCTCACACAAATTAACCTCTTGATATGCCGACAGATTAACATTTCCGTACAAACTCTTCTTATTTGTAAAAAAAACAAGCGTATTCTCAGGATAACGCCAATCTTTAATAGGAGTTAGATCTTGCAAATCCAGCCAAATTTTTGCACATGAGGACAAATCTAAATTTTGCGGCCAATAAGCCACCCTATCAAAATAAATTTCAGCCCCTTGAGCGCAAGAAATACGTTTCACCCCTTGCAAATTTGAACCAGAAAAATAAACACGAGAACAATTAGGCAATAATATTTCTTCAGGCAATTTGGAATAAGACATCAAAGGAGCCATTCCCTGTCCGGTATATATCAACTTATTTATAGATTGAACAATTTCCATATCAAACTGATTATTACTTGTCAACTCACCATAAGACAATTTCGGCTCCGAACACAAAAAACGTCCCTCTTTTAAAGAACATATTTCCGACAACAAAGCTCCATATCCACCATTTTCAGCCAATTTTCTCCCAATTTCAAGCACACTTTCAGATTGCTCACGTTGTGTAAACGAAGCTAAAACAACATCTTTGAATTGTGCTTGTTCTGTTTCAGGCAACTCTCCAATACAGAGAAGCATATCTTTAATGTTTCGGGCGTAGTTTGTGGAACGTAAAATTTCCATACACACATCCGGAGTAATCGGTTCTTTTGGAAGACGAGATTTTTTATCAACACTCAAGCACCCTTTTTTATAAGGGGTAAGCATATTTTCAATCGCCAGCGGAGATTTAAAATCAACAATATCCTCAAACATTTACC
>CALXTN010000054.1 GCA_944391405.1 uncultured Alphaproteobacteria bacterium
GGTAATCTTCCTTAATTCCTTACTTGCTAAAAACTTTTAATTTTAGTCTTGACTTTTAGTACATTTACTCCCCGACCTTCATCGGGGATATATGTTGTTGTTTAATAATAACAACTAAAGATGTTATCCAGCACCGCGACATATAAAAGAGCTTACGACAGCTCCGCACCTTTCTCAAGGTACTTTTTTATGCTATAAAATTATGAGTTAATTTCAAGTTAATAAAATCCATATACTTTTGCCTGTCATCTTTTCATTTATAGTAATATTTTCATTGCTCTTTTAATAATTTTTTCATATAACTTTACTGCTTTTGTTACTTGTTTTATTCTAATGGTTTTACTTATGAAATTTCAAAAAATACATATCTTTGGGGCTCCTGGTAGTGGAAAATCTTATTTGGCTAAAATGTTAAACTCTTATTATTGCTATCCTATACTTGATCTGGATAATATATTTTGGGATAATAGTTCTTGTTCTTACGGAATTAAAAATAATCCTCAAATTAGGAATGCCTTACTTTCAAAATTCTTACAAAATCAAAAATATATTATTGAAGGTGTTTATTATAATTGGTTGTCGCAAGCCTTTAATGATGCTGATGTTATTATTGTTCTTAAAGTTAATGTTTGGAAAAGATGTTATTTTATATTAAAACGTTTTTGTAAAAGAAAAATCGGTTTAGAAAAAGGAAAAAATGAAACCTTTCTCTCTACTTTTCGTTTATTGAAATGGAATTTCTATTTTGATACTCAACATGCAAAAGCTATTTATAATTTGGCTCCAAATAATAAAATTTTGGAATTTGCAAATGCTAACGATGCTTTTTCATATATCATCACTCATAATATGTAATCTGTTTTGTTTTATCTTCTTTATTTCTAGCGTCCTTGTTCCTTTTCGATTTTATAGAAAATATTTTTTTGTGTAGTCGGATTTATTTTCGCTGTTTTTTGTTCTTGAGATATTTTTCTCTGCTCATTATTTATAGAATCCTCGCATTTTTCATTATTTATATTATCATTAGCATAATTCTTTGTCGCATTTTGATTTTTTAATTTTTCCAGATTTTTACGTTCTTGCTCTAGGTATCTTTTCCTTTCTTCAAGTTTTTTTAGTTTTGCTTCAATTTCTTGGCGTTTCTTAGCGTTTCTCTCTTTTTTACGCTGTTCCTCTAATCTTTTTCTTTCTATATCTATTGCTCTTTTTTCTTTTTCCATCATTTCTATTCTTGCTTCAAATTTTTCTTGACGTTCTTTTGCTAATTCTTCCATTGCGGCTAATTCTTCGGCTTCGCTAGCCAACTCTTCTGCTTCCTTTTGTTTTATTTTCTTTTCTGTTAATCTTTCGTTTTGTTCAATCTTTACTGCCGCATTTTCTAATATATCTGATATTTTGCCAAATAATCTTGCGATTTCATCTTGATTTAATGTACTATAATTTATTACTTTTTCCATTGCCTGTTTTGCTATTAGTCCATATTTTTGACCAAGATAGTCTAATGCTTTTGCCTGCTCTCCATTTTTTAGCATTAAACTTATCTTTTCTGCAACAATGCTACCTTCTTGTATATCTTCTTTACTCATTAAACTTAACCTTCTTATCTGCTCAGATTTGTGGCTATTTTATTTTGCTCTATTTGCGTTAATTTTTGCTCTCTTTCTAATTTCTTTTCCATGCATTTTGTTATAAAATCTTCATTAACCGTTACATCTTTTGCTAATGATATCTTGACTTCCTGTCCATATCTTCCAAAATTTACTCCATTTACTTGTTCAAAATCACAAGCCATATTGTGACGTTCATTGATAACACCTGTATGACCATGTATCCACCCTTGATTATCTGTTGGCATTTTTCTTCCTATAAATTCATCGGCCTTATTATCTATGCATATTGTTGTTCCTGTCGGCAGTGAGCGAACAAAATCATTCATTTCTTTATTTTCTTTACTATTTATACTATACCCCACCCCTCTTTTATATGCTTTATTTTCTACAGTTACCGTTATAAATTCTCCGCTTCTCTCTAATGGAATATAAAGATTACACGCAGAATTGCTTCCTTGGGCTCCTCTTTCCTTGGCTGGCCAATTAGGATTATTTGCGGCAATCATATCTCCCATGCCAGCTTTACAATATATATTTTGAACACCCTTTGTACATTTTCCAACTGTAGGATCTTTTATATTATTTGCAGCTTTTGCCAATTTTCTATTTGTTTCTCCTCCCGTAAACTCATGAAGCATTGATGGATTTTCATTTATTACTGCTTGTATATCTGCTTTTGTAATACCTCCTTGTGACATGAGTTCTTCTATTGTCATTTGCGGAATAACCTTTCCTTCTACCATCTTTTCGCTCTTTTCTTTTGCCTTTTCTTTTGTACTTGGTTCTTTTACTTTTATCCAAGCAGGTTCTGATGATACATTATTCCAATCTGTATATACTTTGTTTTGGGCACGTAGAGGCGTTTTTATATTGCTACTATCTCTTTGAGATAATTTTTGCTCTAATTTTTCTTCATTTTGCTCAAGCTGTACAATATAACTTGCTAACTGTTCTGATTTTACTGTGGTTGATGATAAATTACCAATAGGCATTAAGCCTAACGTCATTGCGCCATATTTGCCATATCTGCTGGCTAAATCGCTTATCTTTTGCCATGCTTTTTGAGCATCATCAACCATTTCTTGCACTAATTTTTGATACCCATCTAACATAACACCCTCTCTAAAAATATTTGACCTATTTGTCTGAATTACTAGATTATTTTATCATATTTTTCTATGTTTGTAAAGCTTTTTAAATATCATAAACTCTCCGATTGAATTCTCAAACGGAGAGTTTATCTTATTTAATCTAATGATTATTTTACTTCTAGTTCATCTGAACCAACATCTACAGTTACTTCTGAATTATCGTGAATTGTATCGGACAATAGAGCATAGGCTAATTTGTTTTCCAATTCTTTCTTCAGTAACCGTTTTAGCGGACGGGCTCCGTATACTTCATCATAGCCGTTATCGACAATCCACTGGTCGGCTTGCGGCGTCAATTTTAATTTGATGCCTCTGTCTACCAAACGTTTTTCAATATTAGCCAATGCCAAGGCAGCTATGGCTTTAATATTTTCTTTTGTCAGACGTTTGAAGACGACTATATCATCAATACGGTTAATGAATTCTGGTCGGAACGCATTTTTCAATGTTTCCAAAACTTTTGCTCGTTGTTCGTCTTCAGTCAAACTCTGATTTATCAGATATTCAGCACCTAAGTTTGAAGTCATGATGATGATTGTATTTTTGAAGTCTACCGTACGGCCTTTACTATCCGTCAAACGACCATCATCCAAAACTTGTAACAAGATGTTAAATACATCCGGATGCGCTTTTTCTACCTCATCAAACAAGATAACCTGATATGGGCGACGACGAACACTTTCCGTCAAAATTCCACCCTCTTCATATCCAACATATCCCGGAGGTGAACCGATTAAACGGGCAACTGAATGCTTTTCCATATACTCGGACATATCAACTCTCAGCATTGCGTTCTCATCATTAAACAAGAATTCTGCTAAGCTTTTACTTAATTCCGTTTTACCAACACCCGTCGGTCCTAAAAAAAGGAACGAACCAATTGGCTGATTTGGGTTGGAAATACCTGAACGTGAACGACGTACTGCGTTGGCTACAGCTTCAACGGCTTCATCCTGACCAACAACACGTTTTTTCAGATAGCTTTCCAAATGTAACAGTTTTTCACGCTCGGATGATAACATCTTATCGGTCGGAATACCGGTCCACTTTGAAACAACCTTTGCAATATCTTCAGGTTGAACTGTTTGCTGTTCCGTCTTTTTCGTATTCTTCTCCAGTTCACTTAATTCTGAAGTCAACTTTGGAATAATACCATACTGCAACTCGCCGGCTCGTTCGTATTGTCCGTTACGCTCGGCTATTTGCGCTTCGCTTCTGGCTTTATCCAACTTGTCTTTTATCTCGGTAATATGTTGCAAATTCTGTTTTTCTTGTTTCCACTTTGCATCCAATGTACGAGATTGCTCTTCCAAATTAGCCAGTTCTTTTTCAACTTCAGCCAATCGGATTTTAGAGTTTTCATCGGTTTCCTTTTTCAATGCCTCTTTTTCTATCTTTAACTGCAGAACTTTACGGTCTAAAGTATCAAGCTCTTCAGGCTTGGAATCAATGCTCATACGCAATGACGATGCGGCTTCATCCATCAGATCTATCGCTTTATCCGGCATATATCGGTCGGCAATATAACGATTTGCCAAAGTTGCTGCGGCAATCAATGCTGCATCGGAAATTCTTACCCCATGATGAAGTTCAAATTTTTCTTTAATACCACGCAAAATAGTTATCGTTTCCTCAACATCCGGCTCATCAACATAGACTGGTTGGAAACGACGTGCTAATGCGGCATCTTTTTCAACATATTTTTTGTACTCGCTTAAAGTTGTCGCACCAACACAATGTAACTCGCCTCTTGCCAACGCCGGTTTCAATAAGTTTGAAGCATCCATTGATCCTTCATTTGCTCCGGCACCAACAATTGTATGCATTTCATCAATGAACAGTATTATGGTTCCGGCGGCTTCTTCCACCTCTTTTAAAACCGATTTAAGTCTTTCTTCAAACTCGCCACGGTATTTTGCTCCGGCAATCAAAGCCCCCATATCCAATGCTAGCAAGCGCTTATGTCTTAAGCTTTCCGGCACATCATTATTAATGATACGCATTGCCAAACCTTCGACAATAGCTGTTTTACCAACACCAGGTTCACCAATCAATACCGGATTATTTTTGGTTCTACGTGACAATACCTGTATTGTACGACGTATTTCCGCATCTCGGCCTATAACTGGATCTAATTTTCCCTCTTTGGCACGTGCCGTCAAATCTACCGTGAATTTTTTTAAGCTCTCAAATGTATCTTCCGCAGTTTCCGAATCAGCAAGACGACCTTTTCTATATGCAGCCACCGCTTGGTTTAATTTTACGGGGTTTACACCTGATGCCTTCAATAATTCAGAGGCTTTGTTCCCTGCTGATTGTGCCAAAACTTGTAACAAACGTTCTATGGTTACAAATTTATCATTATTCTTTTCACTGAAACTTTCTGCTTCCAACAACAATCTGCTCAATTCTTGTGACATTGAGCTTTGGATATTTTCTCCCGATACTGACGCTAGTTTTTCAAGTTCGCTCTCGGTGCTTGCTTTTAATACTGCAAGATTACCTCCGCTTTCTGTGATTAAATTCTCCGTCGTCGGATCATTTAAATCCAATATCGTTCCCAATAAGTGTAATGGCGTTACAAATTGATTACCTCTTTTTATGGCCATATCAATCGCGCCTTTTATCACTTCTTGGCTTTTGATTGTGTATTTTTCTATATTCATCCTTTTCATCTCCTTCATCTTGTTATGTAGTGCGCCATATTACCCAAAATCAAGTGGCTATATTCAAAACTATCTTATTTTTCTGATTTAAAAACGAAAATCCCGCTTTGCCTTTAAGCAAAACGGGATTTCTTTTTAGTCGTGAATATACAAATACCACAATCCGTATTTGTTCTTCTCTTCTTCGTCGTAATAACGCATGGCCTGCTCTATCATCAAATTTTCTTTACTTTCAATGATAAAACCTTCCTTGAACAGATTTCCGGCGATATACACCTTAAATAAAGGACGAATTTGCGGTTCACAGTAAATTGTGATTATTCCGTCTTTGAAAGAATGTATTTCTCCGGGCATATCTTTCGGAAGTATCAGACATTTTTCTATCCGTTGCGCTAATGGACGACCAGCCGTGCCTAATAATCCACCTTTCGGACAATTATTAAATGCCTCGCGCTTCCATAGGTAAAAGTTAATGGTTTGAAGTAAGGTTTTCATAGTTCTTAGAATTTATAATTGGCTACAAAAACTTCTCTATCTCCATCTTTAGCATGATAAGTTTTCACTTCACTCACGCCTTCGGCTCGAACACTCCAATCCTTCCCTTGATGGAAAAAGGTTTTACCTTCTTTATCTCTTCTATCAAGATAAGTTTCTTGTTTGGGAGCGGAAACAACGTCTTTTACATTCTCATTTTGTGTATAGTCCGTATATTCCGTTTGCGAGAATATACTTTTCGCTTTTTGCTTTATCTTATGCCAAAAATTTGCATTATCTTGTTCATTTTTGGATTGTAAAGTCGGATAATTTTCTGACCTTGAAGGTAACTGCCGTTGATGTGCCGGATTGGTGTCTATCGGCCCTTCTACTGTAAATATTACTCGCTTTCCGTTTATTCTGCTTGATGCGAATGTTCCATCAGAAAATACATAAATCGGATAACCATATCGGCTACCAAATTCGTTAAAAGTTTCTGCTGTCATAACTTCTGTTTTTTAATGTAAATAATAAAATATATTTTTTTTCCTTGTAAACTGGTCAACTTTTACACAAAATAACTGCGCAAAAGGAAAATGAATGACTAATCCTTCTTTCTTTTGTTCTCCATCTTCTCTAATCATTTCAACCCAATATGCCACATTGTTTTCTGCATAAATATATATTGTTTTATTATTAACTCTATATATTTTAGGTTTTAGATAAGGTGGAATTTTAAGAATTTCCGGAAAATCAGCTTGCTCAGGCGTTTGTGGTGCCGATGCAATGCTTGGTGTTCGTTTCAGCCATATTTCATATGTCATAATGCTTTGACGAGCAAGACTTTTATCTATGTCTAACTCATCAAAAACAATGAATCTGAACGCTTCATCTTGTGGCGGTGTCTTTAATATTCGCCTATCAGACATAACAAACAGCGGATACCCATGGACTTTGCCATAATCGTTTATCCTTTTTAATAATTCATTTCTATCCATAATTT
>CALXTN010000055.1 GCA_944391405.1 uncultured Alphaproteobacteria bacterium
ATATCACGGCAATCGTTAACTTTTTGAAAACGATTTGCATAAATTTTACATAAACAGCTTTTCGTATCTAAAAAACGGCAGTAAGTGTTTGTAAAACATATCTTTCCTTTTATCTCAAGTTTGTTCAAACAACACTTACCGCATCCATCACAAAGGAGCTCCCACTCCCTTTTATTCATATCTTCTAACTTTTTCTTTTTCCAGAATTCCGGCTCAACATCTGACAAATCCGCAAAGCGACTTTGCGGATCATAGGCTTCTTCTATTAAATATTCTTTTGTTTCACTACCTTGCGTCACTTACAAATCCTCCCACTCGACAATGTGGTCTTCTAACTCTTCTTCAGAAACTTGGTCTTCTCTTATTACTCTTCCTTTAATTGTGGTTTTTATTGGAGATACTTTCTTTTCAAACAACTCTCGATAAGCACAAGTTTTTGGCATCCATTGTAATTTATCGACGTTTTCCGGTGTCAGTTTCAGACAAGTCGGCACTAATTCGCAACGTTTGTCATACACGGTACAGCACATTTTTTCTTCATCAAAATAACGGCAAACCACGTTGGTATAATAAACATCTCCACTTTCTTCATCCTCTAACTTTATCAGGCAACATTTACCGCAACGTCGACAAATTTTTTCCCATGCTTCCGGCGCATATGTTTGAGCAAGTTTCTTATTCATCCTCTACCCTCTCATTTCCGGCAAATGATCATCCGGCGACAAGTTACTAAAGCGTGCAAACTCTCCATTCCAAAACAGCTTAACTGTTCCAGTGGAACCATGACGGTGTTTACCGATAATTACTTCACCTAAATTTGCCGTTTCTCTATCTCGTTGCTGCCATTCCTCCGTTCTTTTAGCAAAGTGCTCATCGGTTTCTCCTGTGTTTCTCTTTGGCTCGGCATTATGAATATAGTAGTTTTCACGGAACACAAACATTACAATATCAGCATCTTGCTCGATAGATCCGGACTCACGCAAGTCGGACATTAACGGGCGCTTATCATCTCTTTGTTCCAAGCCACGGTTTAATTGGGAAAGTGCTATTACAGGAACTTTCAGCTCTTTGGCTAAAATCTTCAGTCCTCTAGATATCTCTGACACTTCTTGCACACGATTGCCTTCGCTCTTTTTATCTCCTGAACCGCTAATTAATTGGATATAGTCAATCACAATTAAACCCAAACCATTGGTTCTTTTTAAACGGCGCGCACGTGTACGAATTGTGTTAATATTAATACCGGGGGTATCATCTATGTATAATGGTAATTTTTGATATTCACGTACAGCTGCGGCAATACGATTAAATTCTCCTAGCTCCATATCACCAGTTCTTAATTTATGTCCCGGTGTATCGGTAATACTAGACAAAATACGGGCCGCCAATTGCTCGGCAGACATTTCCAGTGAAAAGATTGCCACGCCTTTATCATGAGGATCCATTTTGTCATTTGTTCGCATATTCTCGGCAACATTATATGCAATGTTCATGGCCAATGCTGATTTACCCATTGCCGGACGCCCTGCAAGAATGATTAAGTCTGAATCGTTTAGACCTCCCATTTTATAATCTAAATCGTTTAATCCTGTTGAAAGTCCAGAAACCTTTCCTTCTTTTTCATAGGCTTTTTGAATCATCTGCAAAGTTGAATTTAAGGTTGTTCCAAAATCTTGAAACCCCTTTTGACCATCGCCATGCATCGCCAAATCAAACAATCTTTTTTCAGCTTTTTCAATTTGAGAGGCTGTGGAATCTTCAAAATTTTCATTCATGGCCTCACTAGCAATATCGTAACCCGTCGCAATTAACTCGCGCCGTAAAAACTTATCATACACAAATTGCGCATAATATTCTATATTTGTTAACGGAGATGAGGCCTCGGATAACTTAATCAAATAAGCCATTCCCCCCACATCATTTAAGGTTCCTTCTTGCTCAAAGTAGTTTTTTAGCGTAATTACGTCGGCAACGTGTCCTTTTTGGATTAAACGGGAAATAACATCATACACTTTTACATGAATCGGATCTGAAAAATGTTCCGCACGCAAAAACTCCGAAACCTTTTCATAGGCTTTGTTATTTGCTAATAATGCCCCCAAAAGGGCTTGTTCTGCTTCTATATTACGCGGCAAGCGCGTTACGTCCAGTTCTTCCATTTTTAAGAATCCTCTATCATCTCGTTCTTAACGCGTTATGAAACAATCAGACCAGAAATGCACGCAAAAAAACTTTGTCTTGTGGATTGTGTGGATAAACAACTCTCACTCCTTTATTTTATGAGCTTACATGCTATCTTGACTTTGCTTTATATGACTTATCAATTAAGGGAGTTTTATATTTTGGAAAAAGTTTTAGTTGCCGGAGGCGCCGGCTATATTGGCAGTCATGTTCAAAAACAATTATTGGATGAAGGTTTTAAGGTTATTGTCTATGATGATTTATCTAGCGGTGATATTGTTAATATTCTCCCAGGAGCGGAGTTTGTTCAGGCTAATATCCTTGATAAAGATAAACTCACTAATGTTATGAAAGATGGAGTTGACGCCGTTATTCATTTGGCGGCGAAGAAAGCTGTCGGAGAATCGATGGTTAATCCCTCTCTTTATGCCGAAAATAATATTTCCGGCTCTATCAATATCTTAAATGCCATGGTGGAAAATCAGATTAAATATATTGTTTTCTCTTCTTCCGCCGCTGTTTATGGTATGCCGCAATATTGCCCAATTGATGAAAAACATCCGATTAGTCCGATTAACTATTATGGTTATACCAAACTTGCCATTGAAGACAATATGCGTTGGTTTGCTCAACTCGGTAAACTGAACTATGCCGCCTTACGTTATTTTAACGCAGTTGGTTATGATGCGGATGGGGCTATTCGCGGTAAAGAAAGAAATCCGCAAAATCTGATGCCTATCATCATGGAGGCGGCTACAGGTAAAAGAGAAAAATTGTCTATTTTCGGAAATGATTATGATACTCCAGATGGAACTTGCGTGCGTGATTATGTTCATGTTTCTGATTTGGCTAAAGCTCATACTTTGGCTCTCAAGTATATGATGAATAACAATTTATCTCTTACCCTCAATCTTGGTACAGGCAGAGGTACGAGTGTGCAAGAAATTGTTGATGCTACAGAAAAAGTTATCGGTAAAAAATTAAATTACGATTTTGCACCTCGCCGTCATGGTGATCCGGCTAAGTTGACCGCTAATGCTGATTTGGCTCATCAACTTTTGGGGTGGGCTCCCAAATACACCAATATTGAAGATATTATTCAAACGGTGTGGAATTTGGAAATTTAACCTTGACATCTGCCAATTTTCAACGCTAATCGGTATCTATAGGTTTGTTTATCAGATTTCATTTAATTTTATTTATACGGATTGAAAGTTATGTTAGAAAAATTACAATATCTTTTTACGCACCATGCCGTACTTTCTCAAGAGTTGATGTGGACTTGTTTCGGTATTGCTGTTGTTATCTTATTATTTTTGGATTTATGTGTTTTTAACCGCAAAAATGAAGTACCAAGCTTTTCTCATACTTTATGGGTATGTGTTGCCTATATTGGTGCAGGTCTTCTCTTCGGGGTCTTTGTTTGGTACGAAGAGGGTACTAATAAAGCTATGGAATATTTCACAGGCTTTTTAGTTGAAAAAAGCTTATCCATGGATAATATTTTTGTGATGTCCATTATCTTTAGCAGTATTGGCGTTCCGAGAATTTATCAGCACCGTGTACTCTTTTGGGGAATTCTTGGGGCTATCGTTATGAGAGCCCTGCTCATCGGTGTAGGCGAAGCTTTAATCAAGAACTTCCATTGGGTTCTTTATGTCTTCTCTGCATTCCTTATTTACACAGGTGTCAAAATGGCTATGCACACTCTAAAAAAGGATGAACACGAAGATAATGAGGAAAATATTAAAAATAGCACCATCTATCGCTTTGTTGAAAAATATTTTCCGGTTACTCATGAAATTGATGGTCCACACTTTATTACCAAGAAAAATGGCAAACACTATATTACTCCTTTATTCTTTGCGCTCATTACCATTGAATTGATGGATGTAGTTTTTGCTCTTGATAGTATTCCTGCTATTTTCTTGCTGACGGATGATGTCTTTATTGTTTACACTAGTAACATCTTCGCCATCTTAGGATTGAGAGCCCTCTATTTCTTGCTTGAAGCTGCCGTTCATCGTTTTGTTTATCTCAAACAGGCTTTATCTATCGTGCTTATCTTTATCGGACTTAAGATTTTCTTGCCTAAGTTTGGTTTAGAGCTTGAGACATGGCATTCTTTAACCGTTACTTTCTCTTTGTTGTTCGGCAGCATTATTCTGTCTCTGTTCAAGGAGAAAAAGGAAAAAGCCTTACAGCAACAAGCTTAATTTCAAGAATTGGGGCGGAAACGCCCCTTTTTGCCATTGGAGGGGTGCTTAAATGTTTAACTTTAATTTGCAAACGCTTTTTAAGATTTCTTATGCCTATTTAGCTTTGCCGTTGTTTATCTTTATTTGCTCTTGGTTAAATTATTTTTGCGCCATTCCTTTGGCTATTTTATTTTCGGTGGCGCTTTATAAAATTTATCGCGGAAATTCTATAGCCTCACTTGAATGGAAACTTGATGGCAAAACAATTACCGCTTTTATTGTCTTAGCATCCATTTGGTGCTTTTTTGCAGGTATCGGTTATTTCTACTATCAATCCTTTGATTATCATTTCAGAAATGCCGTTTTTCGTGACCTACTGACTTATGATTGGCCAGTGTTTTATGACAAAGCAAACACGCCTATGGTTTATTATATGGGATTTTGGCTGGTTCCCGCTCTTTTAGGCAAACTATCGGCGCTATTTGTACATAGTGCATATTGGAATTTTTATATTGCTAATATCTTTCTGATTGTTTATGCTATATCTGGAACGATTTTAATTTTTGCTCATCTTTCGTTGGCGCTTAAATCTGTTTCTTTCAAAAAATCTATAGCTATTGCCCTCCTCTTTATTTTGTTTTCAGGATTGGATATTATCGGTATCCTTTTTTTCAGAACGCAGGCTCAACCTTTTGTTTTCCATCTCGATTGGTGGGCTACTTTTATGCAATATTCCTCTTTTTCTACCGCAATGTTTTGGGTTTTTAATCAATTTATTCCAATTGCACTTATTACGCTACTTGTTTTTAATGAGAGAAATATTCAGAATTTCGGCTTTTTGATTGTATTTGCGTTGTTCTTTTCTCCTTATCCGACAGCATCTCTCGGTATCTTTATGCTTGCATACACTTTTTTGCAATTTATCACATCGCAACAGAAAAAAGCTTTTATTTTAACTCAGATTTTCTCCATTCCAAATATTATCGGTGTTTTTTGGTTATTACCGGTTTGTAGCCTTTATTTTATAACAAACTCAGAGGGAATTGATCGTTTATGGTATATTTTTGACCAAACTTCTCCTTGGAGATTGTTAATTTTCTTGCTTCTGGAATTTTTGCTCTATGCGCTAATTATAACCCCCTCATACAAAAAACATCTTTTCTTTGTGACTTCTGTGGTTTTGCTGTGCCTTATTCCTTTTTTCAGACTTGACCAGCAAAATAATTTTTGTATGCGCGCATCGTTGCCGCCGCTTATTATTCTTTCCGTTTACATTTTTCGCTTTATTTTTGAGAAAGGACAAAATACTTGGGCTAAAGCTCTTCTCTTGCTGTTGCTTATTATTGGCACGGCTACTCCCGCTTTCGAATTCTTCAGAGGATTATATTTTGTGCAAAAACATCATCAATTAAATCTGGTGGCCGATGAAATTTATACACTTAACCAAAAGATTGTTACTATGCCTGTTTTTGGCTGGAGCGCCAATCATCAATTTACAGCAAAGGACTATCAAACGGATATTTTTTGGAACTATTTGGCTAAATAACTTTGCGCTGTTCATGGCTTATAACTCTTAAAAAAAATTTGACTTTGCATATATATCATACATACTTGTCAAAGATTTGTTTTATGAGGTTTGAAATGTTGGCTTTATTTATTTTATCACTTTGTTTGATTAGTTTTCAGGCGTTTGCTAATCCTGCCTGCGCCGTATGCACTGTCGCGGTTGGTGCTTCACTTGAAATTGCCAGAAGATTGGGCGTGGATGATGCCGTTGTTGGTGTTTGGTCCGGTGCTTTCTTGCTTCTTTTAGGATATTGGACGCTTAAGTGGATGGATAAGAAAAAATATTTCTTCAAAGGCAGAGATTTTATTATCTTAGCTCTATCCGTTGCCATGATTGGCTTTATCTACATCTCTCATCTGGTTTATACGCCTAAAGCTATTCTCTTCTTTTGGATTGATCCGTTTTTATTTGCGACAATTTGCGGGGCTTTGGTTTTGCATTATTCTTCGGAATTTTATCAATGGATGAAGAGAAATAATGGTGGACATGCACACTTTCCTTTTGAAAAAGTTGTTGTTCCGGTTGTGGCTTTAGCTCTTACCTCTTGGCTGTTTGCCTATTTGCAACTTTGCACACCGGCGCTTCCGGATTTGAGTAATATTTAAGTGGAGATATGATATGAAAAAAGCTGAAAATGTTAAAGAATTTGTGGAACGTATTGATGCGACTAAAAAAGTTAATCCGAAAGATTTATC
>CALXTN010000056.1 GCA_944391405.1 uncultured Alphaproteobacteria bacterium
TGCTAATGATGATGATACTCAGTCGTTATTGGCTAAAGATGGACGGGTTTTGTTTGATAAAGTGCGAAATATTGTTTTTTCTTCTACAGGTTGGTTTGTTGTTGTCGATCAGAATGACAAAAAAAAATTTTATCGACCTGATTTCTCTCTTGCGGTTGAGGATTTTTTGCGTTATGGCGTGATTGATGATGACGAGAAAGAACTTTTCTTTGTGGAGAATGAACCCGATAAAATTACTCTTTATCAAACTGATGGTACTGTTTTCGCTTCTAATGTTAAAAAATTTCAGTTTATGTCGCCGACGTTTTATTTACTTACTATGGATGATAAAACGGTGGTTTTTGATAATGAAAAAAATACTGAATTTGTTTGCAGCGATGCTCTTCCTCAGTTGACGTTTGGTAATATGGTTAAAACTGTTGGAAATGATGGTTGTATGCATCTTTATCGAGCGGACGGAACATTGTTGTTGTCTGGGCATAGGGATTATTTTGGCTTTGATAACGGAATGATTCTGGTTGTGTATGATGATGGGTTCCCTGTTTTGTTTAATTCTCATCTTGAAACAATTACGGATAAAATTGTTGATACAGAGGGCGGAATTAATGGACAATTTTTGAAAATTTCTACAGGTTGCGTTGATTATTTGTTTGATGACGAAGGGCAATTGTTGCATGCTGCCGATTGTATCTTACCTTGTGGTCATAATTACTTTTTATCTAAGGATAAAGGTAATGATGTTGGCGTATTATACTATCCAAACGGTGTAATCAAAGAAAAGGGTGTTGTTGATGCTTTTGTTTTTGATAACGGTTGGATGCTGTTGAAAAAAGCGGCTATGGCGGTTAAAGGTGATTGTTATTTTGTGCTTAAAACTTCTGATGATGAGTTTGTTACATCTTCTCCTTATGGAATTGAATATCTGCCTCAATATAATGTTTGGATTTCTCAGAAAGAAAAAAACAGATATGCATTATACCATGAAATGTGTGGCGAAGTTATTGACAATATTGATAAAATAATTAATGTTGGGGCTCTTGTTTTGGCTAGAATAGGAAATATTGTTGATATTTATTCTTTGACAGATCTGAATGAAATGATTGCTCAAGGTTCGGAGAAAATTGAAAATTGTTGGAAATCGATTTGGCACGGTAGTCTTCATGAATTAAAAAGTAACGTTACTTTTTGCTCAGGCGCATGCATTGGCGGTGCTGCAGATTTTTTGGATATATTTGATGATGAATGTGATTCTGTATCTGAAAAAAATGAAGATGTACCGGTGGCTGATGTTGTTGTGGCACACTAAACTTTGCTCTTAGTAAAAAAACACTCTTTCTCTTTGCGGAAAGGGTGTTTTTTTTTATTAATCGATGGTTGACTGTTAAAATTTTTGGTATTATTTTGTTGCGGTTATGCGAGTTATTGTGTTGATTATGATTTTTATTTTTATTTGAGACCGATAAACTCGTTTTAGGTGTTTTATTTTTAATCTTTATTTTTAATCTTTATTTTTAATCTTTATTTTTTTTTATGGAAGTTAAAAATTTTGTTTTTAATGTACCTCAGACGTGTTTTAATGTAGGAACAGGACGGAAAATTGCCGATAATATTTTGGCTGTATCTCTGTTTCGTAATCAGTGGACCTACGGCGTATTTGCCGATAACAGTGCTATCTTATGGGATGACAAAGGAAAAGAAATTTCTAAAACCACTCGCTTAAAAATGGCTGACGGAAAGTTTTTTGTTGTGGAAAATGAGGATGGAACTCAATCTCTTATAAATGCTTTCGGTTGCATTTTGTTTGATAGGGTGGAAAAAGTTGAACTGTTAGACAATGGGTGGTTTGTTATTCGCCAAAATGACAAGAATGCTCTTTATCGTGGAGATTTAAGCTTTGTGCTTGATGGGTTTCTTCGTGTTAAATTAACAGAGGCTCAGACGTTTGTTTTGGCTCAGTATCAGACTGATTTGTGGACAGTCTTTCGTTGTGACGGAACTTTTGTTGCTGATAATGTAATCGATTTTCAATTTATCAGTGCTACTTTCTATTGTTTGAAGTTTGCGGATAAAAACATGGTTTTTGATGAGGAGAAACATTCTCAAGTTGTTTGTAATGGGAAGTCTCTTTGCTTGTTGAAAGGTAATACTTTCAAGGCTTTGGTTGACGGGCAAATGGTGCTTTATCGTACGAATGGCTCAAAACTTCTTTCCGGTTATCAGGATTATATTGCCACTTGTAATGGATTGTTTTTAGCGCGTAGAGATGATTTTTCTTATGTTCTATTTGATGCTGATTTTCAGATTATCAATGAACGAGTTGTTAGTGTTACAGCTGTCGATTATAATGATTTTTTATTGGTTAGCAATGAAAATGGTTATTATTTGTACAATGCTTGCGGTAAATTAATTCGTAAAGCAGATTATCTGGAAATTTGTGGTTGCGGATATTTTTTAGAGAAACAAAAAAATCAGCAAAACGGCGTTCTCTTAAACGCAGATATGATTGAAGTGGAAAGAGATGTGTTTTTTGCTGAAGTGTATCCAAACGGGTGGTTGTCAATATACAAGTTTGATAATGGTATTTATGAACTGCGTAATCAAGATGGAGTATGCGTGGCTACTTCTCATTTTGAAATTGAGTATGTTCATGAATATAAGGTTTGGATTGTTTGTCAAGATGATTTCAAATGCGCTTTGTGGCATGAAAATTTGGGCTGTATTGTTTGTGATGTTGATAAAATTGTATTGTTTGACGCGTTAGCTATTGTAAAGAGTCAAGATGCTTGCAAAATCTATTCGCTTACGTTACTAAACGATGCTTCTTCAAATGTTGACGCTGCTGAACAGATGCAACCGATTTGGGCTAGTTCTTTGTCTATGACTGATTTGCTTGAAAAAGTGGCTTTTTGTAGTGAAGGTTATTCTGCAAATTCTCAGGAGTTTTACCTTTTAGCTCGGAATTTTTCTGAAGATGCTAAAACTAATGGCATTCATTCTTGTGTTGCTAAGAAGCTTTGTTAATCTGGTAATATTTATCGGTCGTTAAATTTAACACCCTTTCTCTTTATGAGATAGGGTGTTTTTATTTTATCCTATTTTATTTTTGGATTTAACGGCGAGATTTTAGCTTTTGTATCAAATTTAATACTGGTTCTTCCAACCACGCTTTATAGGCGATATATACGGCTAGGATGAGAATGGAATAACCTAGGATGACAAGTATTATCGGTAGCAATGTTAGGAATATGAATAATCCGCCTAATAAAAATAGCCCCATTATCAAACAGCCTATCGTATTTTCTTTTTGCATCTTTTTGATTTGCGCTTCGATGTCTTTGTTATCATCAGGGTCGGGATATATGTATTCAATTTCCATGGTTGCTCCTTTGTTTTTGGTTACATCTATCTATGTAGGGGGCGATTTATAAAAAATCAAGTTCGCGTTTAAAGAACTTTTTCTATTTCGGTATAATAACTTGGCGAAGGTGCTGTTTCGCTTCTTAATTCGCTTAATATCATATATGGTATATTCAAATTATGAAAACGTCCGGTGCCTAATTTGTTTTCTGGATGTGCCGTACCGCCGTGAAAGTCCGAACCGCCTGAGGCTAATAAACCTAAATCACGGATAATCTCTAAATATATCTGGCGATTGGCTTTGGGTTGCGCAGAGTGGAAAATCTCAACCCCATTCAATCCATATCCTTGTAACTCTTTGATTGTATTGTATAAATTTTCTTGAACTAATTTAGTGTGTACCGGATGTGCTAAAATCGCTTTAGCTCCGTTATCGCGGATGAATTCAATGATTTCTTGGGCGGGTTTAGGGGTGTTTTCTACATATGCTACGCCTCCTTTGGCAAAGAGAACTTTGTATGCTTCTTGCGCGTTTTGAATATAACCCTTTTTTAACAGAACATCCGTAAAATGCGGACGTCTGATTTGGATGCGCTTTCTTCCTTGCTCATCGCGGGCTACTTCTTCATACTCTATCTCTATGCCTAAATTTTGCAGGAGTTCTATTCTCTTTCTTGCCATTTGTTCACGGCGTTCCACTTCGGATTGTTGATATGCTTCAAACGCTTGCAGATTTTTTTCGGGAATATCCAGCGCTAAAATTTCCATTTGTACGTGCGGGTAATATACCGATAATTCCGAACCATTGACAAGTTCTATTTTGCTGTTGCTTTCACGCGCTGCTTGATGTAATTCTTTTAAGCCTGATACCGCGTCATGGTCGGTCAGCGCTAGGGCTTCTAATTCTAATTTTTCTGCGGAACGCAATAATTCGCTTGGGGTTAAAAAGCCGTCGGAGGCGTTCGAGTGTGTGTGCAAGTCTATCATTTTATTTCAGTTCTTTCAGTCTCATTATTTAGGCATGCTTCACAGAGCGCTTATACATCGCTCTTATGGATATATTGTTTACATAACTTAAAAGCGCAAAGTCAAGATGTTTGTAAAAATACTAGCGTTGGTGCCGCTTGAACTGCCGGCACAGCCACTCGCTTGGCATGCGCACAATGTTATAGTTAAGGCTAATATTGCAAGGTAGCGCATTGTCGTTCCTTTTTTATTTTAGGTTACTTTTTGTGATTTATTACAGTTTAACTGTGAAATGTAAAAAAATATTTAACTTTTTTGTTTTACTAATACTTTTGGGTAGATATTATGTATAGGATTTTAGGGTAATGAAATTAAAATTTTTTAGTTTGATATTATTGACTGTCTCGTTTTTAAGCGCAGAGGTTAAAGCCGGTGCAATTGAAGATTATTTTAGCGACCTGAAACAAGATGTTAAGCAAACTTATAACGAAGGTACATGGAATGTGATGATACCTTTAAGAGTCTGGCATAACCGCTTAACTTATGATGATGAACATATTGATAAATATAACGAAGAACCTTGGGGATTGGGTTTTGGTTTAACTCGTTACGAGGGTGAAAATTGGCACGGACTTTATGCGATTGCGTTTAAGGATTCAAACGACTATATGCAGACAATGTTTGGTTACGCTTATCTGATTAATAACGCGATTGATGAGGAAAAAGATTGGCATTGGGGATATGGTTATACTTTAGGGGTGACGCAGCGTCATGAATACTCCTATATTCCTATTCCTTTACCTTTGCCTATTGCTGCTCTAACTTATAAAAATTTCTCGCTTAACGCTACTTATGTTCCTGGGGTTAAAAACGACGGAAACGTTCTCTTTACTTGGTTGAGAGTAGATTTGTAGTTGAGAAAATAAGTCAACTTTTTGAGATATCTTGTTATTTTTTAAAGAAAAACAGCCTTGATTTTTTAGGCTGTTTTTTTTGATTAATGAAGCTTCGCGGTGCGGTTTATTCATCCCACGGGAAAACCAACCAGCTGTCTCCAGGGAGCTGAACCGCTGTTAAATCCGGATTTTCATTACAACATTCTTTGGTGATTAATGTGCATTGTCTTGCTTGTGGAAAACGTTTTCTTAAGTAACGCACCGTTTCGCCACTGTCGGCCAGATCATCTATGAAATACACATCATCGCCATCAAACAAACGGTCGGTGGAAATATCTTTGGTTTCACCTCGTTTATTATTGTTGTCATATGAAATCAGTTTCATAATGCGTATGTCTCTGATATTTAATTTATACGCAATCAATTGTGCCGGAATTAATCCTCCGCGCGAAACCGCAACTAATGTCATTTGACTGATATCGGCGCAATCGGCGGCTATTTTATCAGCTATTGTATTGCTCCAGTTTTTTATTTCTTCCCATGTAATATAATGTTTATTCATTTTTTTCCCTTTTTTATTTGTGATGAAGGAGGAATGATGTTATTCCTTCCATTTGTGGTGTATTTTATGATGCTTTTGCGTTTGTTGTTGTTTTAGATTTTGATTTTGTGTCGCTCGGTTTGGAAACAATACCGTCGGCTAATTTCGGTTCAAACCATGTTGATTTAGGGGGCATCAACATTTTTTTATCCGCAACTGCAATCAACTCTTCTACCGAAGTCGGGTAAACCATGAAGCCTACACTGTATGGGCGAGCGTTTACTAATTTTTCAATTTCCGATGTGCCACGGATACCTCCTACAAATT
>CALXTN010000057.1 GCA_944391405.1 uncultured Alphaproteobacteria bacterium
AACAAAGATTATTGAATAATCTTATTGATAGCATGAAAGTATAAAAAGGTCGGTTTTAGTGCCGGCCTTTTTTGTGTGGCAAAATTAAACAAAACAGGTTTATCGGTTCGGAGGGATGTGGGGTTGAAGGTGTGGGAAATAGATTGGAGTTGGTTTAAAGAGAAGATTGGAAATAGAGCGGTGTCAGGGCTGTAAATATAGAGGAGAAAATAAGTACGAGGACAGGGAAATGAAAGAAAAAGGCAAAGAGCTGTGAAAGAGAGGTGTGGGGGAATGATATGGAAAAGAATAGAAATTCTGTATGTATAAAATCTATACCAGAGTGTGAAAATAGTATTGTGTTAGCTTTGGGCAGAGCATAAGAAACAATAGGGAACTTGACAAAGGGGGGATAAAAAAATAGGTGTATCGATTTTGGTCGGTTAGGGAATTTGAAAGATAAGGTAAAGAAAAGATAAAAGGGAGAGAAAGAGACAAAGAAATATTGTATTTGAAATGATGTGAAAAAAAACGGCGGTTCTTTGGCAGAACGGCCGTTTTAGGTTTACAATTGTTTTACTTTATCTAACCAAGTTGATGAATTTTTTGGCGATGTCATCATAAAATTCTCCATGATGATTTATATGTATGGTTGTAATATTGGAGGCGTGAAGTGGTGTGTAATAGATATGATATTTTTCTTATTGTGCAATTTCCAAATTTGTGGTATCATTTTCTTATGCTAGTTTCAGAGGATAATAAATGTTTGTTGATATTGAAAACTTTAAATCCGCAATTGCGGTTGAAAATATCCTTACTCCCTATAAAAAAGGGAGATTGGCTGATGATAAAAAAACACGTTTTCCCAAAGAACCGATTACGCCTGATGTTTGTATGGAAATTCTTAAATCCACAAACTATGCGCGCAATATTAAAGATATGCTTCTCTGTATTGTCGAGCTTCCTAAAGAAGAACAGGTGCGTTTTAAAGAGGTTATACTTGCAACTTTTGATGGACGCGAACAGCCGAATGATATTCTTGTTTTAGGTAAAAAATTAGCTGTTTTAGGTAGATACGAAAATAAATTTAACTTTGCTCATAAAATTAAAAATGAATCTATTTTGCTTTCTGACGCTAAAAAATCTTATGGATGTATTTCCTCTCAGCGCGATTTAAAGTACAAAACTTGGGATGATATTGAGAAATTGGTTTGTTTGTCTGAAGGTCAGGTTATTCTTACGTTGCCTGAGCATCATTTTGGAACTGGACGTTTGCCTTCGGTTTTAGATTTTCCAAGTGCACAAGGTGTTTTTTTATGTGACAGATGTTTTGACGGAGTGCGGAAAATTAATCTTCATGAGGGGGCTTGTCTTGATTTGAGAGGTGCCGGAAAACTCTCTCCTTCATTAGACCTTACAATGTGTGATACTATTAAAATTGATGATGTTAATATTTTAACCGGTTGGAAGTATAAAACAGAAGCTCTGGTTTATGTAGTTTCGGATACTTCTTTGGCTGCAAAGATGGACTTATCGCAGTTTGATAGGGTGGATATGGAACGTGTCAATCTTGAAAATGTTGTTGCAATTAAGTTTAAAGATGGAGCGAAGGTTGATTTGGCTAATGCGCGGAATTTATCCGCAAATCTGGATTTTTCGCAATGTTCTGAAGTTGATTTGAGAGGTTGCAATTTATCAAATTTTAAAAAATTACAATTTAGAGATGGAGCTAAGGTTGTTTTGGGGTATGCTAATTGCTTGCCAATGGGTATAGATTTTTCTCGCTGTGATGAAGTGGATTTATCTTTTTGTAATTTGAAAGATCAACCTCATCTTCGTTTTAAAAACGGGGCTAAGGTCAATTTGGCAATTACGCGTAATGATTTACCAGATAATATAGATTTTTCGCAATGTGATGAAGTGGATTTGCAGGGATGCGATTTGTTTAATCAGCAAAAAATGCGTTTTAAAAGTGGTGCTAAGGTGTATTTGACTAATGCGCGGAATTTACCTAATGATTTGGATTTTTCTCAGTGTGATGACGTGGATTTGTCTTTTTGTGATTTGAAAAATCAACGTAATCTTCGCTTTAAAGATGGTGCTAGAGTTTGTTTGCGGGCAGTTACTAATTTGCCTGATAATTTGGATTTTTCTATGTGTTCTGAGGTGAGTTTGAAAGAATGTAATTTGAAAAATCAACCGAATTTGCGTTTTAGAGATGGGGCGAAGGTTAATTTATGTCAAGCAACGAACCTTCTGGCTAATCTTGATTTTTCTTGTTGCTCGGAAGTTAATCTGGGCGAGTGTGATTTGAAAAAACAATCGACTTTGTCTTTTAGAAAAGGGGCTGTGGTTGAGTTGTCAAATGCGAAAAATTTACCTCAATATCTTAATTTTTCTGGTTGTGATAAAGTGAATTTATTTAATGTTAAATTTACAAATAAAGCCCAAATATGCCTTCAAAATGTTCGTGAGGTTTCTTTCGCAATGGCGCAAAATCTACCGCGTGATTTGGATTTTTCGCAGTGTGATGTCGTTGATTTGTCTGGTTGTAACCTCTCCAATCGTAATGATTTGCTTTTTAAATCCGGCGCATTTGTTGATCTTAATCAAACAATTATTACTCAGCCTTTTTTAGATTTATCTGATTGTGCGATGGTTAAATTAGATGCGGAAAATAAAATATATTCCGAAGAAATTTTGTTTAGAGATTATTTGCAGCGTGATACGCCGTGCTCTACTTGGGTTGGTGCAAATAAACTTTTTTATACCAGTAATATGGACGATGATGAAGCGCGAGAATTTAAGCAAAAAGGTGGAGAGAAAAATAAATCTTTTTCCAATAAAGTTAAATGGAAATTTTCTCAATTTGTTATTTCTGCTTTGTCCAAAAACGGTAGATAGTTTGCTATTGTTACTTTATTTAGATAATAAAAAGCGGGGATTATTCCTCGCTTTGTTTTTTGAGCTTTTTGATTATCATATTACGTTTCAAACGGCTGATGCGGTCAATGTATAAAATACCGTCCAAGTGGTCGGTTTCATGTTGAATAATTACGGCCAAATATTCTTCCGCATCCAAAAGCTGCTCTTTGCCGTTGTAATCCAAATAACGAACCGTTACAGCACGATGGCGCTCTACTTCTGCGCATTGACCAGGGACGGATAAACATCCCTCGTTAAACCATATCGTATCTTCGGATTTTTTGATGATTTCCGGATTTATCATAAAGCGAGGATTTGGTCCAGGGGTGCCGTCTTCACTGACTTTGTCGTCAATAACAATTATTCTTTGGGTTATGCCTACTTGTGGTGCTGCTAATCCCACACCTTTGTCCGCGTACATGGTTTCTAACATGTCGTCTAATAGTTTTCTAATCTCATCGGTTACTTCTGCAACCGGTTTGCATTTTTGACTTAAGACTTTATCCGGATAAGTGTAGAGTTTTAGTATTGCCATCGTTTTTCCTTTTTTTTAAATTCTTACTTGTTTAGCAATTTGGTCAAGCAGGGCGTTTATCATTTTAGGTTCATTTTTCATGAAGAAAGCATATGCCAAATCAACATATTCTTGGATGATGACTTTGGTGTCAACATCTGTTGTATAGGCTAATTCATACATGGCGCACAGTAATAAAGCTTGCATGGTAGCGTTCATATGGTCATAAGATGATGCGTCTTTTAGGTATGAACGTAAAGATTTCTCCAAGTCTTCTTTTTTGTTTTGTACGCCTCGGACGATTTTTTCAAAGTAGGGCTTGTCCATTTCTTCTAGTTCAACAACGTGTTCGCCGCTCATCATATCTTCTTCAATCGCATAACGGCCGATTTCACCTTTTTGAAAGTCTTCTACGACTTCATCAACGCTTAAACCTGAAAAGGCTGCCATATAGGTGGCTTGGACGGCAGCTAAACGAGCGCCGGATTTCATTCTTATTTTTTCAGAAACGAATTTTGACATCTATCTTTTTTCCTCGTCTTCTTATGAGTTAATTTTGCTAACAAATTCTTCAAAGTCTTTGACTTCTTTAAAGTCTTTATACACGGATGCAAAGCGAATGTATGCGACTTTGTTGATTTTTATCAATTTATCCATGACTTTTTCGCCGATGCTTTTGGATGTGATTTCGGCTATACCTGAATTTTCCAATTCTCGGCGAATTTCTTCTACCAGACGCTCAACCTCAAAACTTGAAATTCCGCATTTACTGACAGCCAGACTTATTGAACGCAGTAACTTTTCTCTATCAAACGGAACTCTTTCGCCGTTCTTTTTGATGACCATTAAGTCTTGTAACTGTACATGTTCGTATGTTGTAAACCTGCCGCTACAATCAGGACATTCACGTCTTCTGCGAATCGCTGTTTCATCAATCGTATCTCGTGAGTCTTTTACTTGGGTGTTTGTGCCGCCGCAAAATGGACATTTCATTGTTGGTTGGCTCCTTTCTGTTTACTAAGACTTAGTATATACGCTGTTTTGACAGAAAAATCAAGCTATTTTATCAGAACTTTGGCTGTTTATCCGACTGCTAACCCGATATTAACTTTTCAGGCTCAAAATGCTTGCAAATATTTGGTTATGCTAAAGGAAAGTGTGTGAAAAAATGATAGCATTGCAAGCAAAGAAAATTGCGGAAATTTTGGGGTTTGATGGAAAAGTTTTGGATTGTGTGATTGAGGAGGTTTCTACCGATAGCCGAAAGGTTAATGACAAGACCTTGTTTGTGGCGTTAAAAGGCGAAAAATTTGACGGGCACGATTTCATCAAAGAAGTGCTTGATAAAGGTGCGCCGTTGGTTGTTTCCGAACGTCCGATTGACGGAGTTAATTCTAAACATGTTATTTTAGTTGATGATACGCTTAAAGCCTTTGGTAAACTCGGACAATTTAATCGTCGGCAGTTCAAAGGAACGCTCATCGCCTTAACCGGAAGTTCGGGAAAAACCACTACTAAAGAAGAGCTTAAATCTATGCTTTCTTTATTTGCACCGACATATGCAACAAGCGGAAATTTTAATAACTTTGTCGGAGTGCCGCGTTCTCTTTTAGATTTGGATATGAATGCGCAATTTGCCGTGATTGAAATGGGGATGTCGGCACGGGGCGAAATAGAATATCTGACTTCTTTAGCGGAACCGGATATTGCAGTCGTTACAAACGTTTATCCGATGCATATTGAATTTTTGGGTACTCTAGAGAATATTGCACGGGCAAAGGCGGAAATCTTTTCAGGATTGCGAAAAGGTGGTATTGCCATCTATAACGAAGATACTTCTTTTGCGGAATTGTTGCGTGAGGAAGCATATCACTTTACTGATAAGGTCTTTTCTTATGGTAAGCAAAATTATCCGCAAGTTGCATTGCATTTGGAAGATGAGGCCGAACATTGTTTTTATAATGCTTGGTGCGTGCTCAAAGTGGCGGAAGTTTTGGGACTAGATGTACAAAAAGCCTCGCTTGCGGTTAATCAATTTTCCGCTCCCGAAGGTCGAGGAAAAAAGCATAAACTAGATATTGGCGGAAAAAATATTGTCTTAATTGATGACAGCTATTCGGGGCAGCCAGAAGCGATGAAATTGGCTATTCGAGCTTTGGCGCAAATGAAAGTTGGCGGTAAACGTGTGGCGCTTTTAGGTAAAATGGCAGAACTTGGTGATTATTCCAAGCAGGCGCATATTGAAGTTGGGCAAGAACTTGCCAAAGCGCATATTGATGTGGTTATCGGGGTTTGTTCTGAAACGAAAGACATGTTGGCGCAACTACCTTCGGATATTCAACAGTTCTATTTTCCGAATATTGACGGCGTGGCGGATTTCTTGAAAGATGAAATTTTAGATGACGGTGATGTGCTTTTGATTAAAGGGGCTCACTACTCTTCGCAAGTGTTTAAAGTTGCGCAAGAATTGTTGCTGTATAGGAA
>CALXTN010000058.1 GCA_944391405.1 uncultured Alphaproteobacteria bacterium
GAGAATTACTGTTGCAAGAGCGGTTAAAGCGCAAAATGACGTTGGAAGAACTCGGCCGAAATCTCAAATTTTCCGCCAAAAAAATTGAGCTATTGGAACTGGGCAAGCGTAAATTAAATTGGAACCTCGTCGCGTTGTTGTTGAAGTTTTATCACAAAGATTTAACCTTAACCTTGACGGATAAGCCAACCAAAAGCGACAACGCAACATTAACTCAAGAATAAAGATAAAAGAGAGGTGGCAACACCTCTTTAATTTTTGAACCGCCACACACTTTTTCCACGCTTACTTCTCCTTTTTCTCACGTTCACACCTCTCCCCTCTCTTTTTTTTATCCCCTATCTCCCCCACAACACCAGCTCATCAACCAACCAATTCGCCAAGTTGAACATCGGTTCAACTTGCCCCGAAGGGCAACCAACTCGCCACAAGAAAAGGACAACCGGCATTAACCAACCAACACCGCCATGCTTTCCCCCTTGCCGAGTCAAATAGACAAGCTCGGCAAAGAAAGAGAAGATTGTGCGTTGCTCACAAAACTCCGCTCCATAAAGGATAAATAGACGACAACAAGTTGCCCCTCCATAAAGAACTAAGTCAACGTGTGCAAGCACACCCTTAACGACTAAATTTTTCAAACCCGAACCACTTCCGCAATGCACAATTTTCTTCATCGGCAAAGCGCACCGTAAGAGTATCTCTAGCTCTAAAAGCGCTTTCAACCATCTGCTTACGATTTTTGAAAATAATTTCCGTTCCGTCAGAAAAACGCGCTTCTTCCAAATTCACCTCATCAACTCCGGAGAAGTCCAATTTTTTAGGATAATTTTTATTCTCATAGAGATGAACTTTTTTGACGTTTTTAAATTCGACACTTTGCAAATTTTCGCCGTTTGTCCAGCCGAGCCAAACTTTTTTACAATCTTCAAACACCATTTTCTTTGGCAACTGCTGAGAACCACCTAAATTAACTTTTTTCACATTTCGGCAAATCAAGCAATCGGTTTGAGAAAAATCCCCATGTTCAGCATCAAAATGCTTCACATTTTGCACCACAATCATTTTAGGTGTATCACAAGCTGCTTGAAGTTTGGCGATTTCAATATTTTTAAGTTTCAAACTTTGCGTATCGCCAAAGCGAGTTTTAGTAAAATAAGCCTCTTTGACACCAGTAAACGCCAAATTCCGCGGCAAGTTAGTCGCATTCGAAAAATTAACCGTTTTATCAATGCGACAAAGTTTTAATTGAGGCACGTTTTTAAAATCAACTCCGCTCAAATCCACATTATCGCAATCGGTAATTGCAATATCTGCCGTCACGTTTTTGGCATCAGTAAATCCAACATTATAAATGCGATGCAAACGAATTTTCTCCACACCTTTAAAATCCGTTTCTTTACAAAAGACGCCGCTGAGCTTTTCTTTATCAATAATTTTCGGCAACCCGACGGCATAATCCAAAAACAAATTCTTACGAACACCGCTCAAATCAAGATATGTAACAGGTGTCAAATCACAATGACGCAAACTAACACTTTCACAATCTTTGAATACAATCTGTTGAGGAAGATTTTGAGCATCACTCAAATCAGCCACTGTCGTTTTTTCACACCAAAGACTTTTGACATCACCAAAATCGGTTTTAGGAAAATAAGCATCACTAACTTTTTGCAATTTAATATTTTTGGGCAAATGAAAAGCATCATCAAAATTCACTTTTCCGATATTTTTAAGAGTTAAGTTTTGTGCATCTCTCCACGAAGAGCGCACAAACTCAAGCATTTCGACATTTTGCACCACCATATTATCGGGAAGATTGGAACTTCTGAAAATTGAAAGCCCACTATGTTTGGAGTTTAACTTAAACTGTTGCACGCTCATTAAATCGACATGATAGATATTGACCGCCCTCACCGTCGACACATCCAAAACTTCGGGCAATCCTTTGGCATCATGGATGCTGACATCATGCAAATTTAAGAAATTGACATCGGAACATTTAGAAAAATCAATATCAAGCAACGCCAGATGAAAAACATTATCAAAAGTCAAAGATGCGGCAAGATTTTGCAGTTTTTCCAAATGCACCTCGTTTTTAGCCTCCCGAAAATAGATACTTTTGACATCACGCAAATCAGAATTTTCCAAATTGACATTATCCGTCTGAAAAAACTCCATATAGGGGGGAAAGTTCGTTTGATTAATGATTTTAGCGCATTTCCCGTAAAAAGTAATTTTACCGCATTTCTCCCACTCTGGTTTCATCGTTTCTTGCGTGGTAGAGATAGCCTCTTTAAGAAAATTGGCGCTATATAAAAAACGCCCGTCATAAATTTTATCAGGCTCCGCATAAAGCTCGGGCAAATATCCGGAATTTTGCGCCAATTTCTCGGCAATTTCAAAAACATCATCGGGCTGTTCACGATTAGAAAATGTAGCTAAAACCACCTCTTTGAACTGCGCCTGTTCGGATGCAGAAAGCTCAGCAACACATTGGAGCATATCTTTGATATTGCGTGCATAGTTAGTGGATTTAAGCACTTCCATACAAACATCTGGGGTAATGTGCTCTTTGGGAAGGCGAGTTTTTTTATCATCTGAGAGGCGTCCTTTTTTATAGGGAGTGAGAATATTTTCAACGGCAATTGCCGATTTAAAATCCGTAACATCCACAAACATCTGCGTTTCCCCATTAATCTAGCATAGAGAAAGAATATCATAAAATTAAGAATTGCGCAACCAGAAAAAACTTGCCAAACAAACAAGCTATCCCCTCATCCCTGCCTAAAAAAACAAAAAAAATCCACATTGCCACAAAAAAAACTTGATTCTTAAAAAAAAATGCTGTAACAAGAGGAACGTCGTGCGAACGTAACTAAGAATAAGCCGATGGCATGAAACAAGCGTTCGCCACAAATCGAGGTGTCTGGTAAAGAATGTGAGATAAACAAGACACCGACTGTGCGGCCATGGCGGAATTGGTAGACGCGTAACGTTGAGGTCGTTATGGGCTAAGCCCGTGGAAGTTCAAGTCTTCTTGGCCGCACCAATAAAAAAGTTGCCCCCAAGTGGGTACATCAGCGGGCAGATAAAAATCGCCTAGAGAAAACGCTCCTCAGGCAGACAAAAAACGCCTAGAGAAAACGCTCCTCAGGCAGATAAAAAGAGCTCCCCAAACACTCATCGGGCAAATAAGAACTTACCCATCAGGTAATCACCCACAAAGGGATAAAAAAATAAGAGACGTTAGGAAATTTACCAACAGCGTCCATGTAGGATTATAATTTTTTTGCAAGTGCAGAGTGCACAAGGAGGGGCTATGCTGAGAATATATAGAACCGAAGATACCGGCAAACTTGCGAAACTCAAAAAAAACAAGATTCTCCCGATGACATGGTGCTCACTGGTAAATCCGAACGAAGACGAGCTATTGCAAGTCTCGACCTTTCTGCACATTGATTATGATATACTAAGCAACTCATTGGATGCGGACGAGCGTTCTCGAATTGAGCAAGAAAAAAACTCTCTAGCAATAATCATCAACTTACCATTATTAGATGACGAAGGCAATTTTGACACTTTACCATGTGGCTTAGTGTTGACACCAAAAAATTTCATCACGATATGCGCCAGAGAAAATCGAGTATTGAGTTCGTTTAATCGTTCAACCGCCAAAACATTTGATACAAGAGACCGAGCGCGCTTTATGCTCAACATTTTATACAAGTGCACGCAGTTTTATTTAAAATATTTAACCATAATTAACAAGCGCACGGAAGACTTGGAATATGCGCTAAGAAAGACAACTTCCAACAAGGAGCTGTTTCAGTTAATGGAGATTCAGAAGTCGCTAGTATACTTCACCACAGCGTTGAAAGACAATCATTTGGTATTATTGAAGTTATTACGTCTGATGCGTTCACCGTCAGTAGCGAAGCTGGCGAATTTCAGCGCCGATGATGCGGACTTTTTGGATGACGTGATTATTGAAAATAAACAGGCGATAGAAATGGTGGATATGCACCGCTCGATTTTAGAAGGCATGATGGATGGTTTTGCAAGCATCATCAACAACAATGTGAACTTAGTGATGAAGTTCTTAGCCGCCATCACGATTATCTTATCAATTCCGACGATGTTGGCTTCGTTCTGGGGAATGAACGTACCGGTAGCGTTTGCGGACAATCCGAACGGATTTTGGGTAGTAATGGGTTTATCAGCAACAGCGACCATATCCACCATCATTTATTTCAAGCGAAAAGGAATGTTCTAACCACGAGAGAGCAACCACCTCATCAAAAAATAAGCAAACAGATGATGCCTATCATCATCTGCCCCGAAGGGCAACAAATTCGCCACAAAAACGGAAGAAACGGAATTTACACACCCAAACCGTCCCCACCTCCCCTTTACCAAGTCAAATAGACAAGTTCAGCAAAGGAATACAACTTTGCGACTTTCAATCAAACACCGTCCCCATTCCCCCTTTGGGGAGGAAATAAAAAAGCTCGGCAAAGAAAGATAAAATTGCAATTTTTCCTTTTTTATCGCAACACTCACCGCAAATAATCAAGCAACCGTTGCAACTTGTTTGCAACGCCCCTCATGAGAGGGCAACAAAATCAGCCCCACAAGAGTACAAATGGCATTAACACTCCCAAACCATCACCTCCTCCATTACCGAGGAAATAAAAAGCTCAACCACAAAGGAAATCATTGCGAATTTTAATCACACATAGCTCCCCCGTCTCTTTTTTCTCTCCTCATCTTTTTTCCTCCACCTCTCTTACTCTATCCATATCATCTCCCAGCAAGCTTACCCAAAAACAATCCGCCAAGTTTGTATACACAAACTTGCCCCGATAGGGTAGCAATAAAAGAAGCGCAAATTTTACTTGCAATTTAAGAAAGGTCTTTTATGATGAGAGAGCCCTCAGAGATGAGAGCGGAGTTGTCGAAAACTCCCACAA
>CALXTN010000059.1 GCA_944391405.1 uncultured Alphaproteobacteria bacterium
AAAATGATATCCTTTTTTTTTTTTTTTTTGCATTAACTTGTAACCAATATGCCGCACCAGGTTCGATAATCTTAGCTTGCGCTTCTCCTTCAGAATATAATTTTTTTTTTTTCTTTGTTTCCTTTTCAGCAGATTCAGTTTCTGCTTTTCCTATTAATACTGATTTTATGTTGTCAGAAAGCTTTAAATTGCATTTCTTTATGTCTTCCCAACAAGCATCTCTTTTACACCATTGCGTGACGTTCATTGTTCCGCGAGAAGGATCAGTTATTCGATCGAATACAAATTTCGTAATGTTAACTAGTTCGTTGGTGATAACTTCCGGAACTTGTTGCCTAGACCATATTAATTGCAAATCTAAGGACATATCAGGATATTGCTTTTTTAATAATAAGCGCAACAAAGCTATGGAATAAGTTACGATATTTGCTCTATATCCCTGCTCAAACCAAGGTTGATGCGAAACAACCCATTCGGTATGTTTGAACAATATTGCCAATGAAACAGTATCTTTAAAGAACTTATCATTAAAACGTGTATCAGACCTATTCCATGCTTCATCTATAATCTCTGCAAATTTCATAAAGTTAGTTTGTGCTCCCTTACTTACTATTTGGGGCAACCCAATCCACGAATTTTGATATTTTGCCAGATCTGTTTTCGTAATGACTTGCTTTTTAGGATTTTGTGCAGTGAACTTATCTTTCTGAGATTTTGTCATTCTCATTTGTGCCTGCAGATATTGCCCTCTAGCACGCTCATAAAACCATTTTGTCTCATATTGTGCGCCACCAGATGCCGGAGCGAATACGCGTCTTGAAATCTGTTCCATCCTGACGTGGAATGGGTGTGTTGCAAAAAAGTCGGCATCGCTTACTTTGTTTTGACTGTTCGAAGACCTGGAGATGTTTCTAATCAAATCACTGGCTTTATCAGCATTGTTATCAACCTCAGTTAATTTCATTTGAACATAAATTTGTCCCAGATCTGCTGAATCTTTATGTCTTGCGTTCGACAAAGAAGCTGTTGTTTGACCTCGATTAATTATTTGGAAATCACGCGCATATGTAATAAACTTGCCTTCCGCACTTGTTTCAATACGTAAGCCCATAGCTGTAGCAGAAACTCCGTTATTATAAGCGAAGAAATTTTGTGGAATTCTCAATATCGTCTCTCTAATTTTTTTATTTACAGCAACTTTAGTCGACAAGAAGGAACGCACATTGCCTTCTAGTAGCTGGCTACCATAAGTATCATATATTGTAGCTAAAACACTACCCGGTATAATGCAAAGATAACTGTGATAATCCTCATTGTTTGTACTGCTCGCTTCTAAACAAGGAATTCCTTTACCGTTCGTATATTCTTTAAAATCAATCTCGATATCTTGTCGTCCAAGATCCGAAAAACAGACCCTGAAAATACGGTCAATATCCCAAATTTGACATTCAACTGGAATTGTATCAATTACCCTTGAATCTAATTCACTGATTTTACTGCTCATAAAGCCATCTGTAATTAAAATCAAGCGATATTTCCTAGTTCTTTGTTGATTAGCTCTAAGCAGTTCAACCAAGTCAGCTGCAGGGGTGCTAGGTTCTATTTCATGACGTAGTTTATTTCCAAATGCCTCTTCGATAAAATGAATCAAAAAGTCGAATTGCTGAGTAGCATAAGTGCGCGTGACAACATCTCGTTCTTCATCTCCGGTGTAGTCGGCGATTACAAGGTTAAATGTGTTGTCAAATTCATCATATACATATCCATCAACACGTAATTTGCGTGCCCCAATTTTTCCAAGATAGAAAGCTATATTGAAATCAGATAACACTTCTGCGTTAACTAAATAATTGCTTACGACGTTGACAAATGCTGCATTTGAACCAGAACCTTCCGTTGCGGCAGTCGCCTTCACTTCTTCTAAAAAATCTTTTTTGAATTCATCAACATCCATTGTCTAATCCTCTAATATTTTGAATTCGATTATCGAAGGTAGAGCAATTTTATACTGCGCTTCAACAATAGATGGCGCAATATTGTTCTTTGTTAGTCGTGGGAATTTATTATTTACCATATAAAGTTCTTTCCCTGCGAGTTTAAAACGAGTAGACGTATACTTTTCAGCATCTTTTATTTGATACCCACTTCTAGCAAGCTTCATGGTAAAAATAAATTTGTTTTTTTCATTTCTTATTTTTGCCATGACATTTGAAACAGCCTCGTCTAAAGATATTGTATTTTTACCATGCGAAGAAGTTTTATCAAGGAAATAGACCACTAGAATGCCCTCATCTTCGCGATCTAATTGCTGAATCGATGAAATTTGAATCGAGGTGCCTGAAATAATAGTGGCTTTTATTTCTGCCCAACTATCTTCAAGATTAAAATCCTGATCACATCCTTCTGGACCGGCCCAAGAAATCAATGCATCTACCTCGTCATGGATATCTATCAAATCAGACAAGTATAATAATTCACCGATTAATCCTTTTTGAGAATTAATTGATAATAAATCATTCCCAACTTGTTTGAGCAATCTTATCCATTTATTAAATTGATCGACAATTTTATCAATTGGATTAGCTGAATCTTTTGAAACGCTAATTAAATCCCAACATAATTTTATAAATAGTTCATCTAAAGATGGATAATTTAATAGAAAACGTAATCCATATGTGCCGTCATGCAATAGAATATTTTCTACTTTAATAGCATTAGAAGATGGCAATCTAACAGTGTCTCCAGAATTTAATACTATAAAGCATTTTTGCGAATCTCCTAAGTATCCGATATGGAATGCAAGAGGATGGTCTTCCGAAACAAGAAGAAATCCTTCTTGATAGGGAGAAATGCTATTCCATTTAGTTATTAGGGTATCGATCATTAGTGTCATAGTCGTCATCCTCGTCTTCTATGTCAACCCAGTTCCTTAGTTCATTTATGTTTACAACATAATTCGCTGTTCTTTCTTTCCCATCAAAAGGAAAACCTAGTCCTAGTGCGAAAGCAATTTCCGGATCCGTAGCTAATTTTTCAGGATTTGTATTATATAGCACATGAACTAGTAGCAACGGATTGCGCTTAGTATGCAAATAAGTACTATCCTTACTGCTGCCAAATTTTTTACGGAGTGCCTTAATTTCCTCTTCTTCTAAACCGATTTTTGTACAGCCACCGGCACCAATTCTAACATGGCGACCATATACTTTCAACATATTCTTATTGTTGTTGGTTGTATCCCAAACTAGCGGTCTCCCTTTGGGATGTATGGTTAAGGTTGTCCCATCAAGTAAATTAAAAGACACAGCTTTTGTACAATCAGGATCATCCAATATCGCAACATCCCAAAGATTTAGAGTATCAGTATCGGTAGCTATGTAATCAGCTAAGGCTGTAGGTTGAAAATTTAAGTTCCAAGGGTGCGTAATAAAGTTTCGTACTAATTCAATTACGCTTTTTTTAGGAACATTTTTCCAAATAAAAGCTTTAGTAAAAGGATCAAATTTATTCGGTATTTCCGCAGATATAGATGTTATAAATGCCTTACACAACTCTGCATTTTCCTTTATGGATTGGGGATCTCCTTTTAATCTTGGTGTTTCGATCATACGCCCAGATACTGTTATTGGTCTTTTAACCGAAGTTGCGGTGCGCATTTTATTTTGTGCGGTAATTAATAGCGACCCAGGTGCCTGTCTTACTTTTAAACCAAACTCCTCAGGGGTTTGATTTTGCCTTTTCATTTTTTGAAGCTCTTCTTTTAATTCGTTGACCGCATCAGTAATATATCCAAACCAATCAATGGCATCTTCACCCATCCATATTTTAAACAAATCTTTATAATTCGGTCTATACCCAAACCATCTTCCCATTTGCAATAAGGTATCATACATCATTGTATTTCTATAAAAATAGCTGACACATAGCCCTTCAAGAGTAAGACCCCTAGATAAGCTGTTGCCTCCTACAGCTATTACTCTCATGCCAACATCTTTATAGTCATAATAATTTAAAGATGATGCGCCGTGTTGTTGGTTAACTGACCTAACCTCTATTCTTTTGATCGACTTAGGCAAGGCGTCGTGGAGAAATTCCTCCCATGAAATATTCGCAATGATATCCATGTCAAATTCATCCCAAACGGCGGAAAGTAAATTAATATTAGTAATTTGCATTGCTCTATTTAATGGCAATGCTGCATAATTTTGGATATCTGATTTTAATTCATTTAAATACTTTTCTATCAGATCTGCTGTAACATTTTGTACTTTTGTATATCTGCTAACATTGACAAGCATAGATCTGTGTTCTGTATTATCTTTGCGAATATCTGAGATTGCACATGCAATGACAAAATATCTAATCGCTTTTTTTAAGCTAGCTGGTATGTCGTTTAATTCATCAGCTAATTCTTTTCTGTGCTTAAAAACATAGAACGCTTCTTGCTCATCATTCTGAATCGGAATAATTGAGTCACCATAGATTCCGCCAGTCCTTGTAGGGGGAATTTCGTTATCCCATTCATCTGCATTGCCGACGCCAAATATCGCATCAGCACCTATATATTCATCTGGCGTCGGCAAAACAGTCAAAAAATCTTTGGGGAATAAATCCCTTGTAGCCTCATCTGTATCAGGGTCAATAAAGATGTTAGCAAAAGGAGTAGCTGTTATGCCCACATAAGAAGCTTGCTTAAAACAATTAAGTATGTTTCGAATAGCTTTATTTATAGCTGTGGGGTCTTTCTCTTCTGAGTTTGTATTGACCGAAGCGTTATCAGCCTCATCGTCAATTAACAACAAAGGCATATTAATAAAACCTTCCTGGTC
>CALXTN010000060.1 GCA_944391405.1 uncultured Alphaproteobacteria bacterium
ACCTAACATAACAACATTAGGCCCATCTATAGCTATTTCATTTGAAACCTCTTTAAATAGATCATTAATTTCTTTAAGAACAATATCAATGATTTTAGTTTGCCAACAAGCGGCTTGTCCTGTATAATTGCCTTCAACGCCAGAAGCTCTGTCTTCATCTTTATCGCAAGCGCACAAGAAAATTGTAAGCATAACGCTAAACATCATGTGGAAAGTCTTTGATGCAAAACATTTATATATCCAGTTTCGTATCATCATTTTTTTACCTCTTATGCCAAAAAGCTCTATAACCTTGTTTACCGCTACCTGTAAATATACCTCGTGCCTTTTCAAATTGATTACCAGCCCATCGATAAAGTTTATCAGCGCGCGTCACTCTGGTTCCGACATGTCCTGCATATTTAGCACCGGAACCAGCCCAACCACCAACAGTTGATCCAACTTTTTTACCACCTTTAACCAAGGGCTGAGATATAGCTGCGCCAACTTGGCTTCCGACACTCGTTAAACCGCTAGTTCCAGATATTTTATCTGCAAGTTTACCAATTTGCGCAGCCATTTGCACAATAACACAAAAACAAATAATCGTAAGGAGTAAATCACCATTATTCCATAAATCTTCCGCAATTTCTTTAATTTGATTGTCATCAATACGTTGATTTAAATTTGTCATAAAAGCACTAAGAGCACTACCACCACTTTCTCGAGTAGCATTATGAGTTTGACCGGATTTTGTACCCATTCCCAAATTAATAAGTTGAAAGCTAAGCCCTAATACGATTCCCAACATAATAAAGCTGAAGAATACATTTAAGAAAATTTCCCAAATTTTCTTAGTAAAGGGCATAGTAATGTTCGAAATAGCAAATGCTATTCCAAAAGGAAGTAGAATTGCGCCAAAAGCCAGCCGAATAAGAATATCAACAATATAAAAAGAAATACCAACAACCAGAATCCACCCAAAAACAAATAAAATAAAACCATATAATAACATTAACCAGTACCAACTAAAGATACTATCTGTATTAGTTGCGTTACAAATCATTGCTTCACCAATAGCAACAGTCCTATATACTTCATCATTAAACTGTCTGACAGATATATTGACAAATTCAAACAATGCATCATATCCCGTACCGCTTGCCCGATACATATTAGCATCTGTAACTTGCAATTCTTGACCGATTTTAAGCCCCGCTCGTAAAAGTGGCGAAATAATACCATCAATAAACCATTTATCAGTTAAAAGATAAACAACAGTAGCTGTTTTAAACATCAATAGTAAAATACCTCTTTTGTCACCAGTAAAAGCATCTGCGGCATTTTGTTTAGTAAATCCTATATTTTTCAAAATATAAATAGCAATATAAATAGCGGCCGCTAACCCAACCACAGGGATCAAGGCACGAGCAAAAGAATCCCAAGATTTATTGGCGGCTTTTGCCGCTGCTGTTGTAAGTACAGTAAACATTTTACAAAGCAAGCAATTACCTTCACCTGCTTCACCGTTACTTATTCCTTCATTTAAATAGTCTTGAACAGTTGGACAAGTACCTTCTTCACCACATGCACTAAGAAACAGTATTAGAACTAAAAGGATAATATATCTTCCTCCTCTTGAGAGCCTGTTTAAAAGGTTATGTATACTACTAAATATTCTCATAGTTCAAAGCCCTCATTATAATCCGACAAATCTCTTAACCCCAGACTTAATTTTCCTACCAGCACTACGCAAATTAAGCATCGGTTTTGTTTCAGATATTTCTTTACCAGCTTCACGGCGTGCAGTATCTGCAAATTTGATACCTTCTCTTGTTACTTTTGTAAGAGGTTTTTGTACAACCTGAGCCGCCATAGCTCCGGTCTTTTGTCCTAATTTACCAACAGAGGTAGAAGAAGAAACATTGTCTGTAATATTTTCTATTTCCATAAATAATTTAAAAGCAACCATACAGCAAATGGTAGTAAGCAGGAAAGAAGAAATGCTAATATCTTTGGCAATATCCTTAGCATCAGAATCTGTAAGAACTGATTTTTCACTTAATAACCTAAGAAGGTTACTATTTCCGCTCATTGCCTCTAAGATCATATCTATGGTAAATTTTAAAATCATACCAACCATAATGAAGTTAAAAAATACATTAACAAACAGACTCCAAGTTTTTTTTGTATAAACAGAAGTTATCTTAGAAATTCCGCAAGCAATAGCAATTGGTAACACCATACAAGCGACAGCTAATCTAAATAAAACATCTAATAAATAAAACCCAGTGCCGATTAAAAGCATCCATCCAAAAATATATAAAACAGCCCCAAAAGGTATTAAGTGAAAATGCCAATCTAAAATACTATCAGGTAAAAAAGCCAAACACATAAGTAAACGCCCAAGAGCCACAACAGTATAAAGTTGATCATTAAATTTTTGAATATATTGAATAACAGCATCAAATAAAGCTGATATGTTACTAGTACTCATAAAACTTTCACCGAGTCCTTCTCCTGTAATCATGATTCCGATTTTCATTCCGGCTGTAATAACAGGACCAATAATATAAGAATAAGTAAATTCCTGAGAATTGAGCAAGAAAATAACGGCAGCGACTTTTACCCCCAAAGGGATGATACCTGTTTTTTCATTCGAAAGATAAGCAGCAGAGTCTTGTTGTGAAAAGCTACCAATATTTTTTAGTGTATAAACCGCAATATATATAGCTGCTGCTAAAGAAACAACACCTTGTAAAGCAACAGCAAAACTATCCCAAGAGATTTCTACAACGCTAACACAAACCTTAGCAATGACTTTATATATATTACATAAAAGACAATTTCCGCCTTTCCCATCATTAATATATTCTTGAAGATTAGGACACATACGTTTTTCTTCCTCTGCTAGTCCAATCGAAAAAGACAGTAGATAGAATACAAAAGTCAATAATAAACACTTAAGAGATGTCGTTCTTATCATCATGAGCGTCACCTCTTCTTTTAATTTTAATAAAAGGCTTAGAAAAAGGGGTTCCAATAATAGCAATAGTCAGCAATAACATGGCAACAATACTTCCACATGCGATATAAGATATATATTTGTTCATAAGCAAATCCATAATACCACTGCTAGCAATGATATATAGCCCAACAAATATCACAATTGTATTTATCACCGATTTCATGTGAACCTCGGAAAACCCCTTTAAACTAATTTATTATAACACAAAAAAATCTAAAAAAATATTACAATATCGTTAAATTTTACTATTACGGATAAATTTAACCGTAAGATTGAGAATTTTTTCATTATTAAAAATTTTAAATGTATTGCCTTGGATAATCACAGAATTCTTTTTATTATAATCAAATTTTGGTATAGGAAATTTAATTAATTTTAATAGATTAAGACAAAATTGATAAAGTTTGGTATCAGAAAAGATTCTCAATACATTAAACTGACTAGGTAATCCTGCAATATTTTTAACATTCTTTTCAGTCATATCTTCAATCATAGGTCCGCATAGCAGTCGAGATAGTTTGAATTTTGCGGCTAAATCACACAATAAACTTCCAGATACAACAGGATTAATTTCAACGATATTGCGGATTCTCATGCGAGACTGAAAAGCTTGCAATTCAATAGGCAGATTAAAAAGCTGTTGCAAAACCAGATTTCCCGCACCTTTAGTAACAAAGGATACTTCCGTAATATCTTCCATGTGATTAAGAAAGAACAATAGCTGGTAAGCAGAGGCTAAAGAATTGCGAAAAAGGGAAGGGTAATTAATAGCGGCAACAGTAGAGTTAGTAAGGACTAATTTTCGCCATAATGGTTTGAAAATATTTTTACCATCCATATAGCCATGTAAAAGTACCACCAGATTCCCTTGCTGTTTTGTAATTTCGTAACTTTCTATATAGCGAATAAAAGCCTTTTGACATTCTTCAAAAGAGCCGCTAGCTCGCCGAATATCCCATGAGTCCAACAAACGGTATCTTTTAGTACCACAGTGACGTTGGATTCGCCATTTCTGATAAAAGAACACGTCTTCCCAAAAAAGAGAGCCGCCAAAAGTAAAGAAATTAAAAGTCATCGGAGTCCTTTATATAGATAAAGCTTTAACACTAGCCTGATTCGGTATAGCCGTTACAGTAACAAAAGCGGAGTCGTCTCCTTCCATTTGAATTAGAATTTGAACAGCGCGCCCGTTCTTAACATAAGTCATTTGGCTGATTCCTGCTCTTACAACGGCGATTTCAACCCAACCTTTTTTAGGCATTTCAGCAACATAGAAGTCAAAAACACGCCCAGCATTAAAGTTTACCGTAAAGCAAATGCTGCCAATCCAGTTTTCGCCACTTCCCATTGTTTTGGAGTCTTCTAATACTAAGAAGGCGTCATCAGGAAATGGAATATCCGGAAAGTTTTGAAAAACCATTGGAATTTCACGCCCATCAGAGCCAAGCATAGGTGTAGGTTCTTTTGCGCATCCACATAATAAAGCTAAAACAAACAATATATAGATTCTTTTCATTATTATATCTCCTTTACTTCAACATAAAACAGATAAAGTTAATAAAAAGAAAACGCAAATCTGATTCTATGCAGAAAATATCACATAAAATGAGTGTATATATTATATATAGAAAAGCATATTATATATAAGAAAGAAGTGGTAAAAAGAGCTCTAGGAATGTATGCGGTGCGAGTGTATAAATAAGTAACAAGTGTAAGCAAGGTAAAACAAGGGGTTAGCGGAAGGTAAGAAAAATTTTTAAAAAAAAGTGAAAAATTTTAAAAAAAGTTATTGACATTTGGAAAAGAGTGCCATATA
>CALXTN010000061.1 GCA_944391405.1 uncultured Alphaproteobacteria bacterium
CTCTCATCTCTGAGGGCTCTCTCATCATAAAAGACCTTTCTTAAATTGCAAGTGTTTTTTGGTGTGTTTGAGCAGAGGGGAAGAGGTGGCGGTTTGAGTGTGTAAATTCCGTTTCTTCCGTTCTTGTGGCGAATTTGTTGCCCTTCGGGGCGTTGAGAACGATGTTTTCAACGATGGATGAATGGTTTTAATGAGATTTTGGAAAAATTGGAAAGTCAGAAAAATAAAATTTGCGTGATGTTTATGGCAAGTTTGCACGCGTAAACTTGTTTGCTTGTTTTTTGATGTGGCTTTCTTTTAGGAAAAAATGTTTCTTTTTTTCGGTTGTGCAATTTCCTTTTTTATGCTATTCTCTTCTTATATTAGGTTAATGAGAGAGCGCAAATGTTTGTAGATATTACGGATTTTAAAGGCGCGATTGCTGTTGAAAATATGCTTACCCCTTATAAAAAAGGGCGCTTGTCTTCTGATAAAAAAACTCGTCTTCCCAAAGAGAAAATTACTCCTGATGTTTGTATAGAAGTGTTGCGCTCCACAAACTATGCCCGCAATATCAAAGATATGCTCCAATGTATTGCCGAGCTCCCAGCTTCCGAGCAGGCGCAGTTCAAAGATGTGGTGCTTGCGACTTTTTCTAATCGCGAACAGCCCAACGATATTGTCGTTTTAGGCAAAAAGCTCGCAGTGGCGAACGGGTTTGATGAAGAATTGAGCAAGGCTTCTGAAATTAAAGAAGGGGATTTTATCGCTTCAGCAGTTAAACCTGCTAAAAGTTATTTGCACCTTAAAGGGTTGGGGCGGTTGCAAGAGGATTTATCCTCCTATGAAACGCTGATTTGTTGGGGAGGATCTCCTGATTTTACGTATGTCAAAAAAATGCCAAAGTCTTTGAAATTTGAAGATTGTGTGACCGTTAGATTGGATGCAAACGCTCTGGACGGGGTGGAAAATATCTATTGTAACAAGGTTAATATGCTTTCGCTTTATGGACGTCAATGGTACGCAAGCGGAGAGGGCGAGGCGCTGAAACGCTTGGAAATGATTGATTGTGATTTTGTAACGCTTGAAAATATGAGTTTTTTACAAGCGCCGGAGGTGAAAATTTTGGGGGGTAAAAACTTTGGTTTTAGGCAGTTGGAAAATTTTTTGCCGCCGGAAACGTTTGCCGATATCTCTTTTGTCAACTTGGATGATATTAAATGGGCGGATGGGCTTATATCTCTTAAATTCCAAAATGTAAATAGTGTGCAACTTAAAAAGTTAAACGTGCCGCAAGAGATTATACTCGAGGGGGGAGAGAGTTTTTCGGCGAAGGCGGATTTTTGCGCGACAAAGGCGTTGGTGCTGCATGGGTTGCAAAAGGTCGATTTATTGTCGGCTACAAACTTGCCTGATGTTATGATTGAGGGCGGTAAGTCTGTTGAATTTAACCACGCAGAGTTTCAGCCACACAGCGAGCTTGTTTGTAAAGGGGTGGAGAATGTTAAATGCTCGTCTGTGGAAAAGATGCCCCAAATGCTTACTGTTGCCGATTGTGCGCGGTTGGAGGCTTTTCAGGCTGATTTTGGCGGGTGTCGCTTTTTGCCTCAAAATGTGACGGAAGTATATTTGGCGGGCGCAATTAATTTGCCCTCTCTTACGATTTTGTCTGATACCGAGAAATTAAATATTGACAGTGCAACGTTTGCAGATAGGCAAAAATTGGTTTTAGACGGCGTGAAGGTTGTTAAAGCTTCTGGCTTAAAAAAATCCCCTGAATTGATTGAAATTTCTCACGCCGATGAAGTTCATTTGCTCTCTGCAGATTTGAAAAATACTAAGCAAACGCTGCTTTCTGATGTCAAAAATGTTTGGGCGGGGGCTAAATCTATCTTGGGAGAATTTTCGGCCAAAAATTGTCAGCTTGTTTCTTGTTCACACGCAGAGTTTGAACCGCAGGCAAATTTGAAATTTGAACAAATTGATATGCTTGAATTTGCGGTTTGTGAAAAAATGCCCCCAAATTTAGATGTTTCTGAGGCTAAAGATATCAGCATTACATCCCTTAAAGGCGTGAAAGAATTTGTGTTGCGTGATGAAGCGCAAAAGCGGCAAATCCGAAGTTACGTCTTTGATGATTTTAGCGGTAATTTGGTTTATACTTCTCCTCACGTCAATGAAGCTCAGTTGGATTATCACCAGGAAGTTCATGACAGATTTGAAGCACAACGCGAGGCGGCGCATCAAAATTATGTGGAAGCTGAACAAAAAAAAGCCGGATTATGGGCTAGATTGTTTGGCAGAAACGGACGCTAATATTTTTGAAGTTTCGAAAATTTGTTATTTATCTGATTATAAAAAAAAAACAGGCTCCTTTGCGGGGCCTGTTTTTCTTCAGAGTTATCCTTGCGGATAGGGAACTTATCGCTTTGCCAAGCTATTTCTTTTATAGTTCTTTTAGCGTCGTATCTTCGGCAAATCTTCTCGCTAGTATGGGGCGAGCTTTTGCCAGGCGGCGGACTGACGCAAAAAATCATGTGTCGGTGAGCTGTGATGCTTTTTCTTTTTCAGCTTGGGGGAAATAGTAAATTCTTCCTTTTCTTCTCCCAGCGGATTTTGCATCCATAAATCCCATGCCGCATCTGTACCGCACTTGTTTAAAACTTCAACCGCCTCATCTGCTAACGGATAATGACTGATATAGTACATAATCTCTTCTTGATTGCGGCGGTAAAGCAACTCCATTTGCGCTTTATCGTTTAAGCTATGGACTGTGAGGTATAGCATTATCTCGCGATGTTTACCTCGCTGGATAAACTTTACTTCTTGTTCATCGTGGAAATAGTGCTTCTTGATATAAGCTTTGATTTCCGAGTGGATACCGCGTTTCAACAACAGCTTCTCGCTTTCTTCGCACAACCAATGTTTGGAAAGGTAATTTAATATCTCGTTACGCTCGTTGCGTTTTAACAAGATGTCTTGACCACCTTCTATCATATAGTGTTTGAAGTAATTTACAAGAGCGGAAAATGTTCCGTATTGGTAGAAAAATTCTTCCACCTCGGCTTTGAAACGCTGGTGGCGGATGAAATTCTCTATCTGTTTGTCGGAGCCAAAACGTATCAGCTTCATCTGACGTAATCTGTCGGCTTCTTTTACGGTGGTCTGCACCTTTATCAACAGCATCACGCTCTCATAACTTCCAAATCGCATTATCGCCAGTTTTTCTCGCTCATTGAGCTTGTTTTTTACGATGAGCTTTTGTATCAGGGTGTCTTTTTTACGCATGATGATGTCTAGCTTCGCAAACGGGCTTAAGCGATGGTGCTCCATATAACTTAGTATTTTGGCTTCGTCTTTGCTCCAAATTAAGTCGCGCTCATGGTAGTTTGGCACATCATTGCGTTTGAGGTATCTCATGACGCTATTGTATTCGCCGTGTGTTAAAAAGATTTCCAAGGTTTCAGGCGTGGCATTTTCTAGCAATGCGCTCACAAGTAGCGGATTGTTGCTCTTGAACACCTCTATCTTGCTTATAGGGCTTAAACCGTAAGCTTTGATATAAAACATGCTGATATCGGTCAAGCCTCGTTTTATTAACGCTTTTTCGCCTTTCGGACTCAGGCGTTTTTTCATAATCGCTTTAAGCAAGTTGTTCGGTTCGGCGGATTGGATAAATCCCAATTCCTGCTCAAGATTTATCTTTTTCATACATATGCGCCGCATACTTTACTTTGCGGACTTTTTTTAGGGGTTAATAATAAAAAATTGATAATTCACAGATTGTTATTTTTTCTGTTTTTAGTGTACGTAATTAGGCTTTTTTGTCAAGAATAAAAATGCTTGCCGCATTCTTTTTATACAGCTTTTTGCAGCGTTAAGATTTAACGGAAGGGTATATAGCCTGTATGTATTTGTTATTAGCCTTGTTACAATGGACGGCCTGACAGCTGAAACAGGGCGCGTCCTATTATGGTGATATCTTTTACTTTGCAATTAATATCTTGGTAGCGCGGACTGTCTACTTTTAGCATCATGGTTTGTGAATCGGTTTGTTGAAGTCGTTTGACTTGCACCGCTTCTCCGATTTTTATGACATACACGCCATCTCCTCGGTAACTGTTGATGTGGCTGTCAAATATGATTAGGCTTCCGTTTAATATCGTGGGTTCCATGTAGTCGCCTTCAAATTTTATTATCTTTAAATCGAACGGATTGCCAGATAGCCAGTGCCCAAATTCTATGAAATTAAGAGATATACGGCCGATGATGTTTTGATATATGTTTGCGTCGGGGCGCGTGGCGTATATGTCTAAGCTGATAAATTCATTGGTTGTGGTGCGAATGTCTTCGTCTTCATAGGGAGCCGGCGTGATGGCGCTCTTTATTAAATCATCATCTAGCAGCTCTTTTTCAGGAATGTTTAGCAATTGGCATATTTTTTTGCGATCCATTTCATTGAGGCGTTTCGGAAAACCATATTTGATGTATTGTTGTATGTATGAGTCCTTGCGCCCAATTTTTAAGGATATTTCACGAAAGGTGTGGTTGTTTTCTATAATATATTTTTCTAGTTTTTTACGGATTGTTTCTAAATCGGCCATGACATTCTCTCCTTTCGTGTCAGATTAGCAGAATAATTTTTTTTGCCAAATATGTTTT
>CALXTN010000062.1 GCA_944391405.1 uncultured Alphaproteobacteria bacterium
GTTTCATATTATCTATTGAATAACAATAGTCCTGATAACGAATGAGCGTTTTTGTAAAATCGCTTGCCAAACAAATATTTGCATTAATTAAGAATCTCGGCTTTTTACCTTTACGGATAGCTAAATTAACCAACTGATCTTTTACAAAATTACCATATCGTCCCGCCATCATTCCTGCTAAATCACGAATAGTACTAACACCTTGCACAATTACATCTGTTTTGGTATTTTTAGAGCTAGCATTAACAACATCCATATATTCCTGTAATTTTCCAATCAAACACTTTGCTTGATCAGCATAAGCTTTACGTTTTTCATCAATACCTCCATTTTGGATAGAATTATCTTTTAAGGCAACCCATTCTTTTCTTGGTTTTATATTACAAAATTCGTCATAAATATAAATATCGGAAGGTAAATCAACATAAATCATATAGATTTGCCCGCCTTTATCACGCACAAAATCATCAGCAACCAAATCAACAAGCTCAGAAGCCCCTTCCAAAGACACTCTTCTATTTTCCGCCGAAACCTTAATTCCTCTTAAAGGAGACATATTTGCAAACATTTTAGCAATAGAAACTAAATTTTTATCCTTAACGCTCAAAATCCACTCTGCAAGCAAAGTATAGACGTTTTGTTCTACTGTTTTAGAACTATCATAAATATCAACTGTTTTATAATTTTTAATAACACATCTATCAGTATTCATTGATCCGGATTTAAGACAAGTATTAAATCCAGGCATAGTATATGTACTAATAGAATAACCATTTTCTTTCAAATAATCATATAAACGATTATCTTCAAGACTAAAATAATCTAATCCGCCGTGAATAAAATCCCAATCATTAATAAACTCAGAATAAGCACGATTACCACTAGCTGAACTAGTATAATCAATCTGATTAAAAATATCAATCATATTACTGACAGTATCATCTTTTTTAACAAAAGCATTCGGATATATTTCAAAATTATTAACAGCATAAAAACCGATCATTAAATCTCGAAGTTCTCTAAAATTATGATCACGCATATTACTCAACAACTGATATGAAGGAAATTTCGGCAACATAAAATAAACTAAATTTCCTTTTCTCTCCGTATTTGCTTTATTACCCAAAGATTTAACTTCTCTATATTCTGATTTAGCCTCAGAAAGAAATTCATTCTTTTTAATTCCAATAAGTCCAGCAAAAAGCAAAACAGAAGTAATAAAAAACATCGCAAAAGTAGAACGAAAGGCAAAAAAGATAACAACCCCAATAAGAAGTCCCAACAACCATGAAGAAGGAATAACACAAATAAAAGTTAACCAACTAGCCTTTTTTTCTAACCATTCTTCAATAAAAGTATCCACATTAAAAAGAGCAAATTGATTAAAAAAGATTACCTCAAACAACATGGTAAACACAGCGCAAATAACATTTTGTATATCTTTCGAAAACGAAAAAAAGAGAATAAGCAGAAAAAAGAAAACAAACAAAGCGCCAAAAATAGCCAAAACAGCCTGATTAAACACACCATTTTCCATTAATTTAGCATTAATAGAATAAATAAACATAACTAAATCAATAGCAAAAAGCAAAAACAGATAGAACGCGCGTAAAAACTTATCATAAAAATGATTTGCGTTTCCCGACCAACTGGCAAAACGACTAGATTTGCTATTTTTTTTCAACACTAATGGTTGATTAACTCCTTCGGCCATCACAACCTCTAAAAAAAAATTAAACTTTTATATAAAATAAACTCACATTACTAAATAAAAACTTAACTAAAAAAACAAAAAACATAATTTTTCAAAAATAAAAAAAGAGATTAACGATAAAACTTGAATTTAAAAAAAACTTACGTATACTAAAAAGAGCTTGTAGCAAACTACAAACTATAATACGAAAAGCCGTATGAAATAGATATATTGGACCCGGGGGCGGTACCCGGCACCTCCACCATAAAATCATACTGGGGGTGAAATAGGTTAGACAGTGTATAGTAAAGATATAGAGCTGTATTCGGTGAGATACCACCGTTATCGGTTCAAAATAAATAAACGCAAATGATAATTTTGCACCAGTTGCTGTAGCTGCATAAGGCAAAGCAACAAATTAAATTCTTTTAACTATGGTTAGTTGAAAGTGGGGATTGAGCCACCTAGCAACAGAACGGCTCATTTTGTATGGATAGAGAAACAGAAAGCTGTAAAGATGACTGAATTTGTAGATGAAATAAACTATGATAAACTAATAGAAAAAGCATTAAAACAAGTTGTAATCGAAGCTTTAAAGATTGCAGAATTTCAAGGTTTACCTGGAGAAAATCATTTTTACATTACTTTCAAAACCTCTTACCCCGGAACAATTGTTCCCAATAATCTCAAAATACAATATCCAGATAGTATGACAATTGTTTTACAGCATCAATACTCAAATCTAACGGTTGATGACACAAGTTTTTCCGTTTCATTAAGTTTCGGAGGACAGCTAGAAACGTTGGTAATACCTTTCGATTCGATTACATATTTTGCTGATCCATATGCCAAATTTGGCTTAAGTTTTTCATTTTATGAAAATGGAGACGTCCACTCACTTGAAGATTTAGAGCCTGAAAAAAAAGTTTCTGGAGAAAGTGCACAAATAATTTCTTTTGATAGTTTTAGAAAGAAAAAGTAATGAAAAAATTCTCTGTTGAGATTGCTCACCGACATGCAACCAGTATCTCTCTAGAAGAAGAATTTTATCGAGAACTCTGCAAATTAGCCGAAGAACAAAACATTTCTGTTAAAGAACTTATAACACAAATTGATCAAACTCGAACAAATCAAAATCTGTCCTCTGCAATAAGAGTATACATTCTAAATAAGCTCTTAGCCAAACTTCAACTGTAACCTATTAAAATAAATCTAATTCATGCAACATATCGTCTGAAAGAGCTTCGTCTTTCGCTGAATTTTGTAATGCATCCTGATTTCCGCTCATTTTATCATCATCTGATAAATTAACACTACTATCTGAAATTTCCCCTAGCTTAGAAAAAGATACTGAATTTGCCTTACCAACATTTTGTTGTGCGCCTTTTGCATCAATCTGCACTGCTTCGATACCTATATCCTTTTTCTGTTCCTTATCATGAGAATTTTCTATTGTTCCTGAAACTGACGCAGGTTTTACTTCATCTCTCCCCTTCAACAAAGGAACTTCCTCTATATTAATTTGAAAAACATTCTGATTAACCTTATCGTCCTTTCCCAACTCCTCCCCTGATTGTTCATGAAGTTGAACATCTGGCTGATTTTGTTCTATTACATTATTTTTAAATTCACCTTGAAGCCCTTGCGTAGAATTTTTCTCAACATTTACGACCGCCTCAGAAACCTCCTTTTCATAAATAGATACAGAGCCACCTAACAATTCTCCCAATCCACCTACAGAAAGCGTTTTATCATCCAGAATTATATTATCACTTTTTACCTCATCCGAGGTATCTAAAGAATCTGTATGAACAAGATTATCATCATCAACATCGTCAGAAGTCTCTAATGTATTTTTCTTCTTAAATCCACTTTTACGTTTCTTTAAGTCAGTTGTAACCTCTTCAATTTTTTTATCCCTGCTAATATTTTCATTATAATTTACACTTTTCGGACGAGCTGCTTCTTCTTTTTCCTCTTCCATTTTTTGTTTTGTTTT
>CALXTN010000063.1 GCA_944391405.1 uncultured Alphaproteobacteria bacterium
CATTGTACCAACTTGGGAGCGCAAGCCTTTGCCCAAGTCTTCCAAACCAGCGCCAATCGGTAAACCATTTTCAGAAAATGCTGTTTGAGTACGTCCATAAACGATTTGTAAGAACAATTCACGCATTGCTACGTTGATTGCATCGCATACCAAGTCTGTGTTTAAGGCTTCCAAAATCGTTTTACCCGGCAAAATTTCCGCTGCCATTGCCGCAGAGTGGGTCATGCCTGAACAACCTATGGTTTCTACCAAAGCTTCTTCAATAACGCCTTCTTTAACGTTTAAGGTCAATTTACAGGTACCTTGTTGAGGTGCGCAGCAACCGCAACCGTGGGTTAAACCTGAAATATCAGTGATTTGTTTTGCTTTGACCCATTTTCCTTCTTCAGGAATTGGTGCAGGTTCGTGTCTGGCACCTTTGTACAACGGGCACATCTGTTCAACTTCATGTGAGCATTGATGATTACATGTCATAAAAAAAACTCCTTTTTATCGTAAAAGTTCTCTCTTATTTATGGTTAGGAAAGAAGTCACAGGCGTATCGCCTTTGGTTTTTGAACCCGAGAGAACATCTTTTCCTGACGCGAAATATAGACTATTTATTCTTAAACGCAAGTATTTTTTATAAAAAAAACAATATGAGGTGTTGTGTTTTTCTTCTTTATAACGGAAAACCCGCGAGAGTTTTGTTCTCCGCGGGCTTTCTTTGAGTCTGATTACTTTAGTCGGCTACTTTTTCTATCTTGCCGTCTTTATAGATGAATGTTTCATCCACAAAGCGGCCGGCTTCATCTACCATCTTAAAGGTTTCTCCTTCTTCAATCGGCGAAATGGAAAAATTTACACCGTCTTCCCAGTCTTCTTCCACCAGATGCATTTTGACCATGTTGATATCTTTGTCTGCGAAGACTTTGACGTAAACAAGACCATTAATTGCATCCACTTTGTTGGTGGAATTTCCTTTGTACGAGCAAGCAAAGCACGGACAACCGACTTTGTTTTTGTTATCCGTTTCTCTGGCTAGCCAGACTAATTTGATGAAATAGTTAGAGTTTTCATCTTGGGGATCTTCTACTTCCAAACTGTTTGCATCCATCAGATTGGCAAACAAAAAGGCTTGCATTCGCTTTAATGCTTCTTCCGCCGTAGCGACTTTAATTTCTCTTTCTTTCTTTTCCATAATCAGAAAAATTTTTTAGATTAATAATTTAATATGTATAAAAAATGCAGATTTTATCCTAGCTCTTTTATTTATTTTGTCAAATAAAATTTGGTGGAACAAAAACAGGCAATAATGTCGCTACTTTGTGGCATCTTCTTTTGTTATAAACATCTCATGTTCTTGGTTTTGAAATTTTCGTCAAATAAAAATTTTATTAAAAAGTCTAAATATATTGACTTTCATATATTGTTTATACTATATATTGAGAGGGTATTCTCGTTTTGTGTGTAATTTTTTAGAAAGGACAATAATGATTGATTTAGATGATTGGGCTTATGCTCTGGATAATAACCGCAAAAAAAGACAATATGCGGCGGAAGATTTTTTGAATAAAGTCGGATATGATTTTGATGTTAATAAACTGTCAGATAGTGATAGTTTTATGTATGATTTTGCCAAGGATGAAATTGACTCAAAGTTGAAAGAGCTCAAGAAGGATAGTTTTGGTTTGAAGGGAGTTCGTGAACCATCTCAAAAGGTGCTAAATAATGAGGGAAGTTATCAACTTGCCAGTCGGAATGGAACTTCAATGCAGGTGAATATTACTTCTGAGGATAATGATCTCATTAATGATATGGTTAAATATTATGAGACAGATGACGGAGAAGGACTAAGAGAACATATTTATCTAGATACAAATGGATATATAACAACGGGTATTGGGTATAACGTTAATGATCGTGATGTCTTTATGGATGTTGATTGGCGTATTGACGGAAGACCTGCAACGCTACAAGAAAAAGAAGAGGGTTATAATGCATTTATTAAATTGCGTGATATGAAAGAGTATGGTCAGCAATATGGAGATGGGTACTATGAGGATAGAAGTAAATTACGAATTACTCAAGATTACGCCAAACAAAAGGCACGTGAGCATACAAAGAGAGATTTAATACAATTGAAAAAACATATAGAAGGTTTTGAGCAATATCCTGTTGCGCTAAAAAAAATCTTGCTTGATTTTAGGTATAATACCGGAAATATTACTCGGGAATATCATCCTCGTGTAAGAGAAGCTCTGGATAAAAAAGATTTAACTATGCTACAAAAATTCATTATTCGTGAAACAAATCAGGCAAATCGCAAACGGTGGATTTTGCAAAATTTAAAATCCATACCTCTTAAAAATGGGTGGCATTGGTAGTTTATTTATCTATATACATCATATATTTGCCAAAAAAAGGTTCGGGATTGTTTTCTGAGTATGAGTATATCCAAACGGCTTTTTCTGATTCGCTATAGGTTATATAGTCGGAAAGAATAACTTGGTAAATTTTTGTGTCGAGACGGAGTTCTTTGTCTTTAGGTACTTCTGTCTGGTGACATTTTAAGACAATTTCTTTTTCTTTGTTTTTTAAGAGTTCGCAACTCTCTTTATAGACATCTCCGGTAAGTGTGTCTGTTGTGGTATATGAGGTTGGTGTTATTTCCACATCCGTATTATCATTTATTGTTTGGGAGCTTAGTTTATTATAAAAAAGAGGGTTGCTGAACTCCTTTTTGCTAAAGCAAAAACAGAAGGTGTCAACACAAGGGATGTCTTTATTGGTGTTGCTATATTGGCTTCTGGGGGCGTCTATTGAGTAGCCGGTAAATGATGTAGGGTGTTTTTCGTCTTCATAATATGAAGATTTGCGAATATAAAAAGCATTATCAGGGTCTGATGCAATTGTTAATGGATATAGATTGAAAACATGTGTCCAATATTCGCCTTCTTTATCGTCAAATTCTCCAGGTCTGAATTCTTTGAGTAATTCTTTTTTCTTTTCATCAAAGCGAGAGAAGCATTTTAGAGCGACTTCGGTTTCCGTATTTTTTACGAGTTGACAAGGTTCTTGGTGGGTTATGGTGTTGGGCGGAACGATTGAAGTATATGATGTTGGAGTGATTTTCACATTCCATATCTCTTTAGCGGCTCCAGGTCTCATTTCTTGATAAAAAAGCGGGTTTACGAATTTTTCCTCTTGGTTGAAATTGGTGCAAGAGGTGGTCATTATCAATAGGACTAAACTTAAAAACTTCTTCATGGCTTCTCCTTAATGCGTTCATCTTAGATATTCCGCTTGCAAAAGTCAAGATTACGTTTGACCGTAATGTAGGGAAACTGTGACTGTTGATTGGCGTATTGGCGAAAGACCTGCAACGCTACAAGAAAAAGAAAATATAACACCTAAAATCCATACTTCTTGAAAATGGGTGGCATTGGTAGTTTATTTATCTATCTATCTATATATATACATCATATATTTGCCGAAAAAGGGTTCGGGATTATTTTTTGAGTATGAGTATATCCAAACGGCTTTTTCTGATTCGCTATAGGTTATATAGTCGGAAAGAATAACTTGGTAAATTT
>CALXTN010000064.1 GCA_944391405.1 uncultured Alphaproteobacteria bacterium
TCCTCCTATTCCAACCATTGGTTTGGGACGAACTGTTGTTTCTTCTCCTAATCTTGTTCCTAATCCTCCTGCAAGTATAACAACTTTCATTATATTTTCTCCTTATTTTTTAATCTTATCTTTATCCCTAAAATCCATAGAAAATTTTGTTTAAAGTCATTTTGTATCGAGAAAAATTTCTCTCTCAAACTCGGATTATGTGCCCCATATATTTGATATAAAAAACTATCAAAAGGGCTTTCTTTATCTAGCTTGTTCTGTAAAAGTCTCAGCCCTTCTTTTGTTCTCAGGATTACTGATAATCCAAGGCTTCTATTTAAAAATTTAAGACATTCTATTTTCTCTTCTAAAGAAAAATTATATTTTGTTGCAAAATTGATAATATATGCGATAACATTGGACTTATATGTATCGCGTTCCTTTTTGGCAGCATCACTGTGTATTGTAGAACTTTCATGTTGTAAATAATGATAATATATATCTTTTATTTTCTTTAGATCTTTTGCAAAATAAATAGATTGAAATAAAAATATATTATCTTCAAAATACGACTTTGATGGAGCGGGAAATTGAATATGGTTTTGAATGATTAGCTCTCTTTTAAAGATTTTATCCCAAATTGCACCATCTCTAATAGCATCTAACTTTTCACTTAGTTTATCTACATAAGCTTTTCCTTTTCTATGCGATATTAAATTTGTATGATCTAAAAATTCTTGCTTATATTCAGCATATACAATATCAATAGTCTGATTATTTGTCGCATTATACAACTTTTCATAAAATTCACTATCAATCCAATCATCTGAATCACAAAAACCTATATATTTCCCTTTGGCTTCACGCAATCCTATATTCATTGCGCCCCCATAGCCAACATTCTTTTCTAAAGAAATAACTTTAATATTGGGTCGTTGTCTCGCATATTTAGAAATAATACTCTTGCAAACTTGATTTGAACCATTATCTATCCATATGAACTCTATATCTTCTAACGTTTGAGCAACCAAACTCGCTAAACATTTTTCTAAATAGACTTCTGTATTATATATTGGCGTAATTACTGAAATTTCAGGCATTTTATCTCACTTCTCCTACAGTTTGGTTGTGGACTTAATAGAAAAAATCGGCAAACAATCAAACAGATAGCCTTTTATCCGATACCCTTGTCTAATCGTCTTTAAGAGCGGAATACCAAACAAGCGAAACTGCGTTGTGTGTTTAGCTTTAAGGCAAAACTCGCGATAAAGTACCGGATTTTCAACCTGCACAAACGCCCGAATAGCAAAGCTTGCCTGACGCATTTTTTCACTCTGCAAGTGCGATGTATTGCACTCATGGTCACGATAGTGAAACAACACTTCATCTAAGTTATGAAAATCGGTATATGGAATAAGCCGAGCAAACAGCGCATAATCTTCAGCCGGACTAAATTTCTCCTCATAGAGAATATGATGTTCCATCAAGACCGAACGTCGTATCATTGAGGCGGAATGACTAACGGCACACACTTCCATCAACGCCAATTTAATCGCCTCATTATCAGAGGGATTTCTGGTAATATGATGATTAGACATACGCATTAACCAACACCCGCACACACCGACATTAAGATTTGCATCCATATAAGCTACTTGTTTTTCGAGCCTTTCGGGAAGAGAAACATCATCATGATCAAACACCGCAAGATATTCCCCTTTTGCCATTTCAATCAGTTTGTTACGAGAAGGTGTAATCCCTAAATTGCGTTCATTTTTCGCATAAATAATCCGTGGATCATCATAAGATTTGACCACTTTTTCTCTGTCATCATCTGGACAATCGTCCAAAATCAAGAATTCAAAATCTGTAAATATCTGATTTAAAATACTTTCAATCGCCACACGTAAATAAGTCTCATCAGTCTTATAAACAGGCATCAAAACCGAAACTTTAGGCAACACAACTCTCCTTGTTTTCTAGTCTGTTTCTCTTAACATAGTTAAAAACTGTAATGCGACTTACTCCAAAGCGACGAGCTATTTCAGCCTTAGTAACCTTTTGCAATAAAAGTTGGTGTATTTCTTCTTCTTTGCCTTCCAGTCTCTTTTTAACGATTGCACCAAACGGACGACCAAGTTTCATTCCTTCATCTTTCTTTTGTTGCAAAACTTTTTTAGTATTTTTAGAGATTAAGCGACTGCGGACGTCTATCGCAACTTCAATACCTTTGAAAAAATCGTCAGTTAAATTTTGAACTTTGAAATCATAATCATCTTCAATAGATTGAACGGACAAATTATGCTGTTTGCAAAAAACTAAATTGTCTTTAATTTCTGTAAGAGATTCGCCTAAACTACTAATATTATATACTAAAACTCCATCGCAAGACGGCAGAATGGTTTCTTGAATATTAGCAAAAGAGCTATCCACATAAACACACTCTAGACGGACGCTGTTATCTTTAGCATAAGACAAAAGAGCTTGATGTTGGCGGATTTGCTCCGTTTTGCTTGCATTATTCTGAATGTAACCTATCTGCATATCCAATCCGCGATATTCATAAATCACCATTTTCGCAGAATTGATTGCTAACCAATTATAAATACGATAAAAAGATATTATTTCCCTTTGTGTGTAAATAAAAAATATTTATCTTGAAAATATAAAAATACTTGATATTATACCTATACTTACTATTAAAAATAAATGGTGGTTTTTGAACGCGATTTATTTTTAGCAGGCTTTATCTGATAATTCTTTTCTGTTTTTATAAGTAGTTTAACAACTATTTATAAGGACTAATTATGATATATGGATATATAAGGGTCAGTACTGACCATCAAAATACAGCAAATCAACATCATGAAATTGAATTATTTGCTCAAAAACAAGAAATTATCATTGATAAATGGGCTCAAGAAGTCATTTCTTCACGAAAACCTTTACATGATCGTAAATTAGGAAAACTTCTTAAAAAGCTAAAAAAAGGTGATATTCTCATTGCAACAGAATTATCTAGACTAGGTAGAAATTTACTTGAAGTTATGGGGATTTTACAAAAATGTTTGGAAAAAGATTGCCAAATATGGACCTTAAAAGAAAATTATAGATTAGGTGCAGATATACAATCCAAAGTCTTAGCTTTTGCTTTTAGTTTAGCTAGTGAAATTGAACGGCAACTCATTTCTGAACGAACCAGACTTTCTCTTCAACGGCTTAAAGATGAAGGAAAACATCTTGGTCGACCTTACGGTACTTCCTATCAAAAACTTCAAAAGGAACATGATAGAATAAAAAGATTAGTGGAAAAAGGCTTAACGAAAGCGGAAATCGCCCGAAGTTTTGGATGTTCTTGGTTGACTATTCACCGATACATACAAAGAAATTTCAAGTAACCGGCTTAGGACTTCCTTTCCTCTACAGAAAGGAAGTCTTTTTGTATTCTGAAAACCACGCGTTAGACGCGTGGTTCAGTAAAGCTTATAGCGGTGAGGATGACAAAACGCTCC
>CALXTN010000065.1 GCA_944391405.1 uncultured Alphaproteobacteria bacterium
GGTCCCATCGTCTAATGGTTAGGACATCACCCTTTCACGGTGGTAATATGGGTTCGAGTCCCGTTGGGATCACCAATACAAACAGCAGTCATGAAAATGGCTGCTGTTTCTTTTATTTCCAAGGCTTTCAGCAAGTTCGGATGTCCTTTTTTTGAAGATAGGTGTTTGGGGCATTTCTACGAATTTATTTATTCGTGTTTTTCAATAGTTTCAAAAGCTTTTCTTTTTCTTGTGGTGTTAATTTGTTATTGAGATTGATATAATAGTCAATACCATTATTTAGTGAATCCTTAGCCGATATGTCTGCACCATGGTCAACCAAAAGCATAATTAATTTGTAATCAGCATTTTCACAAGCATACATCAATGCTGTTCGGTCTTGCCGAGTAACAGAATATCCCTCTGCTTCTTGCTCATACCAATCAAACAAATTTTCTTTTAACAATTTTCCCATTTTCTTATTCACATCGGCTCCGGCATTTAATAAAATTTTCGTCGCTTCATAATTATTCAGATGAGCGGCAGTCATCAATGGTGTTTTATGATACCAATTCGGAACATTCACATCATAACCTAACTTTATCATTTTGTTTAATAACTGAGGATGCGTTAATGCATGAAACAATGCGGGCTCCACAAACCAAGCATCGCCATAAAGTTTTTCTACGGCATATTGTTGAGATAGGTTTTCTTTTATCTCAATATCTGAAACAGTATTATTTTGAATTTTTTGTATAAAATCACTGGGAAGTTTCCTATATTCATCATAATTATAAACAACCCCGATATCAGATAAAATTGTTTTGGTTATATAGTATTTAAGTGTATCCAACTGTTTTTCATTTTGAACATTCAGATTCTCTTTTATTATCCCTTCCATATAATTTCCATATTTTTCCAGTTCTAACAGAAATTTTTGGTACTGCATGCGATTAACGGGGGATAGACTAGCCCAGTCTTCGTAAAACTGCCAAATATTCTTTGTTGGAGACCAACGGATAAAATATCTATCCGGATGCAACAAGAGAAGATAGCTTCTGGTTAGAATTTGGGAATCAATTTCAAAGATATTGTTAGAAGAAAGGCGACAACATCTTGAACCTGTTATGATTTTATATAGACGTAATAATTCTGAAAAGTTTTGTGTATTGTCCGGAATAATGTTTCCAACAGAAAGGGCATATTCGCAAACCGGCTGAATTTTATTTTTCTCTGTTGATAATTCATAGATAAATCCGTTGAAATTATCATAAGACCACCAATCATCAGCATCAATTTCCATAGCATAAAAACGTTTAGATGACGCATTATGGTATAAATACCTGTACCTATCCTGATAATATGGAATTTCCAGATTTTTAACGCTTATGGGAAAGCTTATAAAATCGTCTGTTGGTATTTCTTTGACCTCATTGGTCATTTTATAAATTGAATAGTACGTAAGTTGGGAGGTATGAACCAAAGAACTGGCCAAATATGAATTGGGAGCAAGCTTGGTAAATGTAATATTTTCAGTATCAATATGCTCATAGTCATAGATATTTGTCGGATTTCCGATAACATTCCGTACGGACAGCGATATAGGTTTATTACCATAATCTTCTGTATGGAAATATCGTAAGTCTTCTGCCATTTGTAAAAAATCACGGCATAACTTATTATCGTTATTAACGGTAAGCTCATAGATTTTATAAAAAGGAGAAGTTTTTTTTACTTTAGGAAAATTTTGTTTTAATTCTTTTAAGGATTCTTCAAATTGGCTATGGCATGTGTCATCTAGTGCATTAAACCACGAACATTGTGCATTTGCAATTGTTGGGAGGGATAAAAATAGGAGAGAAGAACAGATTATTTTTTTCATTATGTTACCACCCTAAAGCAATTCAATTTTATATAAGGATATTAAATTTAGGTTATAAAATGGTTAAACTTCTAATATTTCAACTCGTAAACCGTGAGTTAAGCATCACCAATCGCAACACCCTCGTTTTCGGGGTGTTTTTTCGTTTTAAAACCCCGGCAAAACTTCCGCAAAAAACTCCGCATCCTTTAGATTATCAATAAAGTTTATCTTTGACAATATTTGAAAAATCCGTTATAAACAATGCATAATAGCAACAAGGAGAATTAGGATGCACATAAAAAACGGTGTTAAGATATATGATACTCGTGAAGATATAGAAGCTGACTACGAAAACTTTGTTAAAGAGTGGGATTACGATGTTGCGGAACGAACTGGAGAACATCAGTCCGGCTTACGGGTGCATAAAGAATATGCCGGTGGTTTAGTTTACCTAAATCTGCATCCGTGGTCTAATAAAATGACCCAAGAAGGTATGAAGGCTGAAGATATTGGTCAATACCGCCGAACATTAAAAAACCAATTTATCATTATTGCTGAAAAAAATCCATATCAGGAAAAAGAGCTTACTTATGAAGAAGAAATGGCTCTATTTGAAGAAAGAGAAAAAAATAAGCAAGAGTACGCCCGTATAAATGGACGTTCCGAAGCAGAAATTGAAGCCATGACGAACCGTCACAGAGAATACTTTTCAAATCTGCTCAAAGAGAGATATGCTCGTGGAAAGGAATAAAGAATTATTACATAACCCAACCTTTTACGGTATAGATGAGCCCGTTGCTCTGTACTTTAGTTATGTTGATACAGAGAGTTTTGAATATTATCATAAAAATAAAGAACAGCTGGAAACTCTTGCCGTTCCTAAAGTTAATCCTTATCGTGGCCTAGAAATAATCGTTGATGGAAAAAGCTATATGATACCGGAAGATGATGAAAAATGGGTTGTTTTTAAGGAATATTGTCGGGCAACGTATTTACCGAATAGCGAAATTATGAAGCAACGTCGCTTAAATATTCTAAATGAAGCAAAACAAAACGGTAATGTTGCAAAATGCTATTTAGCCTATGGTGTTGATGAGAAAGATTTGCTTTTAGATAATTATCTACAAAAATCGGATTTAGAATTAGAAGACGTGTTAATTGAAAAGCCTACGCCTATCAGACAAGAATTTAACCAATATCTGTGTCAATCAATTGATAATATGCATAACAAGGTTAAACAAATAAAACAATCCGAAACGCAGTCAACCTCTAAAATCCATACTGAATTAAAAATTAAACAACCAAAAACTCCGGAACGTTAAGTGGAACAGATAATAAACTATTATATAACCTGCTTTTAGACTAGGTATAGCTTATTGTCCGACAAATAATATATATTTTTTGCACCTACGACCTATTTCCATCACCAATTCAAACAGCTGTCATGAAAATGGCTGCCTTTGCTTTTGTAAAATTAAGTTTTTTATTGATTATTTTTACCGCATTAAAAACTAAACAA
>CALXTN010000066.1 GCA_944391405.1 uncultured Alphaproteobacteria bacterium
CGAGATTCAATGGCTTATATGATGGCTAATCAAAATGGGCTGGCTCAGAAAGTCTTAACACAAGAAACCGGAAATTCATTTTTATCATCTCACGGCACACAATACGCCAAAAATGATAGGGCTAACTATACCAGTGATGCCACTGAAGTTACAGGTAATTTGAGTGCAGAGCATGAATCTGGTTCAAGACCTTATGCTCTTGGGCATGATAATGGTGGGGGATATAGTTATGGTTTATATCAGATAGAGACTAAACATGGAACAATGCTAGATTATATAAAATATATCAATAAGCTTCCCCAATATAATCATTTTGCCAAAACTCTTATTGATGCAGGAGGATATGAAGGAGCATATTCTGGTTCAGAACGATTTAAAGCGGCTTGGAAAAGCTTATCTCAAGATGAGCTTTTTAATCAATCTCAGAGACAGTTTATATTAGATAAAAAATTGCAACCTGTAATAAATTTCACAAAGAAAATTAAAGGTTTTAATGTTGAAAAAAGGCATCCAATTATTAAAGAGGTTTTATATTCTTTGGCCACGCAACATGGAAATAAAGGAGCTCCCTTTCTTTTGCAAAATGCTTTAGGAAATGATGTTTCTTATTTGGATGATGCTGCAATCATTAATAAAATCTATGATGAACGTAGCAAGGTTGATAAGTATTTTAAAAATATTTCTAAAAAGGAGCGTGAAAATATAAAAAATCGAAGGTTCCCTTCAGAGAGACAGAATGCGTTGCGGGCATTGCAAAAATAGTTTTTTACTGCTCGGTGTAATCTTACTCTCATGCAACGTTTGATAATGTAGGACGTCATATAAGATTTCTTCATATTGGCGTCCTTATCCTGCGCAAAGGCTGAATGGGACAGTAAACTTATTCCCAGTATAGTGCTCAAAAATATTTTATATCTAGTCGGTTTTATCTTTTCTCTCTTGTAGGAGATTTATACACGGCTTGGTCTTCCATATATTGTTAGATAATGTACGATATCTTCTAAAATCTTATCAAGCATACAAGCTTGAGCGGCATCATTTTGTAGCTCACCAATTAGTCCATTGTCTTGACTATTGTATAGGTACCAATAAAATTTTAGTGTTCCATTGCTTATTTCTTCTATTCCTTCTTTCATTTTTGAGGTGCTTTGTTGAGGGAAATTTTCTTCAAGTTTATTTAAAATTATTTCTTTAATACATTGCGAATATATTTGTTCAGCTTGTTTCATTTGTCCGTCTTTAAGCGCAATTATTTTATCATATTTTTCTTTGGGATAGGCTTTGTTATGGCAGTAGTCTTGATATTTTTCTACTTGTTGTTTTATTTCTATTTCATCTTTATCCTGAGTAAGGGCTGAATTGGACAGTAAACTTATTCCCAATATTGTACTCAAAAATATTTTATATCCTATCTTTTTCATCTTTTCTCTCTCTTGTTGATTTTAATGGTATTTTAGGGAGAAAAGTTGAATTTATCGTTAAAGAGATAAGGTTTTGGGCGGTATGAAAAATATTTTTCGTTTCATTTGCCGATGTATTGACAGGTCTGTCGGGGGAGGGTATAAATATTGTCATAATAGGTTAGTGTGTTTGTATATTCCAAATTTAGCTCTCGGTTTGAGGGCTTTTTTTGTGGGCAATTTACAAATGGACAATCCTATTTTTAACCAAGAACTACGACGTTTTTTTCGTGGCTCTTTTTTGTTTTAATTTTTTTTATGAAAGGAAAAATCATGTCGTTTTCTTATAATTTTGATGATGATATTCTTGAACATCAACGACTTGTGGATGCGGATAATGAATTGGAATTGAAAAGATTGTTGCGAAAATATGGTTCATTGAAGGGAATTGAGAAAAACGCCGATATTCAAGACTCAATGGCTTATATGATGGCTAATCAAAATGGGCTGGCTCAGAAAGTCTTAACACAAGAAACCGGAAATTTGTTTTTATCATCTCAAGGCACACAATACGCTAAAAATGATAAAGTTAACCATGCCAACGATGCCACTGTGGATTATGCAAAATATGGTGAAGGTTTTAGTAAAGAGTTTATTGATGAAATGTTGAATGATGAGAGATTTCAAAAGGTTCTAAATGAAAGAACGAAAGCTAATGAGGGGGGATATGTTAATCATCCTCATGATAGAGGTGGTCCTACAAAATATGGTATTTCAACACGATGGTATCCAAACGAAGATATTAGAAATCTAACGAGAGAAAGAGCTAATGCTATTTTCTATCGTGATTATTGGATAAAAACTAAAATTTATCAACTACCAGATGAGTTTGCTGGAATTGTATTTGATGATGGGATTGTTCAAGGTCCGCCAACGGCCATTCGTAATATACAAAAAGCATTGGGAGTTAAAGATGACGGAAAAATTGGTCCTAATACATTGAGAGCATTTAAAAATACTAATTATAAAATCTTGCGAAAAAAATTTATCGAGAATATTCACCATATAGAAGATATGTATCAAAAAGGTGATCCTTCACAAAAAGTTTTTGAAACAGGACATAGGGCGCGATATAATCGTTATTATAATGATTATTAATGATGGGCAAATATAGATTTTAACATTCTAGTTAGGTATATTTGTATTTCTTTTGTGGTGGTGTATTCACTATATAAATATGGTGAAACACCACAGTTATTTTGTTTGCAATAGAGTGTATCATTGTATAAAAATAAATTTTCATCATAATGTGATTGGCTATATTTATCTATTTTATTTTTTGCGTCTTGTTCAGATAATCCGTAAAATTTTATTAATAATTCTATCATAATATTTTTATAACAAGCTTGTGCTTGCTGATTTGCATTTATTAGAAACTCATAGCATTTTATACTCCATTTTTCCGGGCATGTTGCTTCTTTTTGGATAAATGTATTAGTACATTGTTTTATTTCTTTTTCTATTCCTTCTTTATCCTGTGCAAAGGCTGAATTAGACAGTAAACTTATTCCCAGGATTGTACTCAAAAATATTTTATATCCTATTTTTTTCATCTTTTATCTTCTCCGTTGATTTTAATAGTATTTTAGTGGCGAATATTGAATTTATCGTTAAAGAGATAAGGTTTTGGGCGGTATGAAAAATATTTTTCGTTTCATTTGCCGATGTATTGACA
>CALXTN010000067.1 GCA_944391405.1 uncultured Alphaproteobacteria bacterium
AGGTTATTTGGCGAGCTTTCGTCGCCTGATTCAAATGTTGAGCATTGCAAATATGAGGATTTATTTTGGAATAGCAAAGAAAAAAAAGGAAAGTTTTCGTGGAGAAAAATATCTTTGCATTTTTGCAAAGATTATTTGCGTGTATGAAAATTAATTTCTATATTTGCAAATGTAATCATAAAAACACGACGATATGATAATATCCAATAAGGTTATTTTAAATGAGTACGTTCAAAGAGGACACTCAGGGGCTGCGAAGCCTTTGAAAAGGTGGTTGAAAGAAGTGTCTAATGCCCAATGGCAGAACCATCAGGATTTAAAAGAAACATTTCCTTCAGCAGACTATGTAAAGGATGGCAGGTATGTATTTAACATCGGTGGTAATAAATACAGGCTTGTAGCTGTAGTTCTATTTGTTGGAGGTGTTTTGGATATTAGATTTATTGGCACACATGCCGAGTATGACAAGATTAAAAACTGTTCGGAGATTTAATCTCCGAACAGTTTGATGAATATATTATTATACCAGTAACATAAAGATATTTATGACTGGGATTTGATTTTACTATAAACACTTAATTATGAGAAAAGAAGCCGTCAACTGTATCACAACACGAGAGCAGTATGATGAAGTGCGTAATCGTGTTAACGAATTAATTAAAGAAGCGACCCAAAAGGGAATGCTGGAACCGAATGCTGATAACGAGTACATTCGTGAAATTGCCCGCTTGGCAAAATTGAGTGCAGATTATGAGGATGAATACTTGAATATTCTTCCTCTAAAAGTAAAAAACCCTCTAATTAAGGCTATTGAAGATTACTTCTATTCTAAAGACATGAAGAGAAAAGATGCAGCAGCTGCTTTGGGACTGAATGAATCTGTATTTAGCCAAATCATGAATGGAAAAAGAAAGATTTCCGCTGCGCTCGCTAAAAAACTTTACACAGATTTGCATATTGATGCAGATCTTATTTTGCAGAATATCTAATCTAAAAATACCGTCAAAACGGTAAATCTCAAAAACGCCTTGTCGTTCAGTTTTGAATGACAAGGCGTTTTCTCTATCAGTTACTTATCGTATGAAAGAACTGTGTTTTTAAGCTCTTCAGTGAAATTATAGATATCATCGAGCGACTTAATCTCATGCTTGGTTTCCTTCTTATTCTCATCGAACGTAGCAATATATTTCTTTGTGATTGCATTAAAATACATTCTACATATTGGTTTTCTATTGTTATCATCCAGAAGAATTGCAAAATATGTCTGAGCATCTCTATATACAACTCTTGATATATCAACAAACGGCCTAAGGATGGACTTAACAATCAGATAACTTTCAATTTCTTCTTCAGTTGTTACGATTTTATTATCATCAACTGGCTGCTCACTTTTTTCAACAGGCTTTTCTGCTACTGGAACTTGCTCTTTCTGTTCAATATCGGCCTCCGTTTTGAATGCAGATTTAAGTCTGTCGGAAATTATCTCATTGATATATCCAGAGATAGACCGTTTGGTTAGTGAAGTAAACTGCTCAAGTAGCTTTGCAGTCATAACGCCATCGTAAACCTGCTTGGATATATACTTAACAAATTCCGGAGAAGGATTTGAAAATTCCCTTGCAAGAACAGCCTTCAGTTCACCCATATACTTCAACTCACTGGCAGAACTCAAGATATTATCTACATCAAAATATGATTTGTGGAATTTTTTGATTTCCTCAATTTGGGAGTCTTTTATATCTGTGATGTCTACTTCAAGGAAAGGTTTGTCATCCATCTTGTTTGGCTCTAGCAGATCGGTATAAAAGCGGTATATTATACCATTGGTCAGTAGGCCAAACTTTGCTTTAGAGACATTAAAGTATCGCATTAGCTGATTATCGTGCAATTTAAGGTCTTGCGCCCAGTGCTTACACTCAATCAAGAGAATAGGTTCACCATCCTTCATTATGGCATAATCAATTTTTTCTCCCTTCTTCATTGCGATGTCACACGTCATCTCCGGAACAACTTCAAGGGGATTAAATACATCATACCCTAAAGCATTAATAAATGGCATGATGAACGCATTCTTTGTAGCTTCTTCTGTCTGAATGCTATCCTTCAGCTTTATCACTCGTTCAGACAGTTGCTTAATATTATCTTTAAAATCCACAGGAATAAGTTTTATATGTTTTCAATTTTATCATAAATATCGTATTTGCTTGCATAAGGATTAGCCATTAAATAATCTAATCCTTTTTTATGTTCAGAGACATTGACGCCAAGAATCAAATCTTCAGGCTCACAAGTCGGATCATTAGTTCCTCTTTCTTTAAATTTACTATAGTAACATCTGAACATGTCAAAAATGTATATATTGCGCTTTTCATCATAAGCAGCATAAGAACATATCAAATAGTCATTCTCGTTTATTTGCTTATAATAAAAGCCATCTGTATGACAAGCTGACTCGAACTTATATTCATTATACTTGAAAGAATTATTTTTTAGATATTTAATTACCTCGTCTCTGTTATATAGTTTACGATATTTATCATCAATCAGCATTCTTAATTGATGCTTAGTATCATCATTTAAGGAATAGTCTGAACAACATTTTATTAAGTCTGACCTTTTAAAAATCTTTGACGAAAAAGAAGAATACAATGCTTCCAAATAAATCATATCGATAGGGTCTAAAGACTTTTGGAAATAGCATTCGATGTAATCATAAATCTTACGGTTAATATTTTTATAGTTAACAAGACCTAATTTCCCTGACTCCAGATGCATATAATACTTTTTCTTGCCGTCTAATGAACAACAGTAGAACCCCAATGTTTTACATAGGGCTATTTTCATATCATCATCCAAAGGAAGCATCTTGGCTTTCTGTCTGCCTGTGTTCCTATCTTGCGTTATTCTAAAACAGTTTTCAAAGTTGAATGGTTCCATAATGTACTATTTGGTTAACAGCACAAAAATAGCATTAAAAATTTATGTAGTTCAATTTTTAGACTAAATTTAGTGCAATAAAAAAGGAGCTTATGTTAAGCTCCTTTATTCATCAATACAAGGTAAGCATTCAGCAAACCCCGTATTGTGAAAACTGCTAATGCCTGTATTTACATGTTTTTTAAAAATTTCAACTT
>CALXTN010000068.1 GCA_944391405.1 uncultured Alphaproteobacteria bacterium
AAAGATATATCCTTGTATGCTAAGTACAATTACCTCATTCAAAAGAACGATCCTCAACTCTTTGACTTAGGTGTTAAATATAAGTTCTAAAGAAGTATACGAATGAAACTTAAATAAAGCCAAGCAAAAACCTTGGCTTTATGTTTTATCTCTATCGGCAATCATAAAAAAAGCTCCCGACATTTGCCGAGAGCTCATTTAAGATGCTTCTAAATTTTACGCTTTTTTATTCACCAACTCTTCCATTTGGTCAAGATAATAGCTGATGAGATTCAAACCTCCTTGCCAAAAATCATGACTCTCGGGATTAAGATTAAACGGCGCAAAAATATCTTTGTAGTTTCCAATAGCCGTTTTAGAGAGCAAATCCAAATACTTATCTTCAAAATTTTCAATTTTATTCTGAAGTTTAAGCCAATAAAGCGAATTAACGACACAATCGGCAAAAGAATAAGCGTAAACATAAAACGGCAAAAAGAAGAAGTGCCCGATCTGCTCCCACAAATAAGCCGAATTTTCATCAACAACCACCCAAGGTCCTAAACTTTCCTTCATTTCCTCAAGCCAAATTTGGTTCAACCGCTCAGAAGAAAGTTCTCCGTTCTGTCGCTCATTATGCGCACGCGTTTCAAAAAAGTGAAAAGCGATTTGGCGAATAGCAGTGTTAATCATATCATTAACCTTCATCGCCAACAATGCAATTTTCTCATCATCTGATTTAGCATTATTGAGCATAGATTGAAAAACCAACATCTCTCCAAACACCGACGCCACCTCTTCGGTAGTCATACGCGTTGTTTCATTAAGCACACCATTTTGACGTCTTAACTGGTGATGACAACCATGTCCCAATTCATGAGCCAACGTCAATACATCATTTCGTTTCCCCACAAAATTAAGCATCAAAAACGGATGTTCTTCAACTAAAGGGCCCGAACAAAACGCTCCACTACGTTTACCATCCTTAGGTGCAACATCAATCCACGGATTTTCAAAAAACTCTTTAGCAATTTGATGAAGTTTCGGAGAAAATTCTTTATAGGCTTTAAGCACTGTCTGCACAGCTTCTTCCCAAGAATAAGATTTATCATCTTCAATCGGTAACGGCGCATTTCTGTCCCAATATTGAATTTTCTCAACCCCCAAAAGTTTAGCTTTCAACTTATAAAAACGCCATGCAATATTTTTATAATTATCCCGCACAGTTTGCGCCAGAGCATTCACAGTTTCATCACTAACCTCTTCAGAAAGATTTCTGGAAGACATCGGTAGCTTAAATCCCCGTTTTTTATCCTCAACAGCCTTGTCTTTCATAATCATATTGTAGATGTAGCAAACATTAAAACTGTTCTCTTTAGAAACTCTGTTGACTTCTTTACCTGTTTTTTCACGGAGTTTCGCGTCTGAGCTCAAATATAACCGACTGACCTGCGCATCATTATATTTTTTACCATCCACCTCATAAGATAGGCGAGCCATAGATTCCTCATAAAATCTAACCCAAGCCGAGCCGGAAGTAACATCTTTTTCAAGCAATGTTTTTTCCACATCTTCGGACAATTCATACGGTTTAAATTTACGCACCCTTTTTAAATACGGCGCATACGCCTGAACCTCTTTATCTTCCTCAAGCTTGCGGATAGCTTTTTCATCCAGTTTATTATATTCCAAACCAAAAAACAATAAATGGCTTCCGGCATCACTCAGAGCTTCAACAACCTTCTGATATAAAGCCGAAGCCTTAGCATCCATTAATCTTGTTGTAGAATTTAGATAAGCAAAGCCATCTAATCTAGAAGCAAGACGGCTTATATCCTCCATTTCCCTCAAAGCCTGCACAAAGCTTTTCGCATCAAGTTCTGCCACCTTTCCTTTATATTTTGCAGAAAAATCTGCAGTCAATTGAGCATATTTTTTAATATCATCATCAATTTTTTTATCATCGGTCCCTTTATAATATTCGGACAAATCCCAATCGGGCATTTTTTTATCACTCATTACCTATCTCCCTTATTTGATTTTTTGATAATTTCCCAAAATATTCTGCCCCTCATCCTTGTCATCTAAACGATTAGCTTTAAGTAAATCTTCAGAAAACGGCTCACTAAGTTCTTCAGGAATTTTGAACGTATCTGTTTTAAAAAAGTAATTAGCCCACGGTGTTGATTGCTTTCCATTCATCCACAATTTAACACCTTCCCCCATCACAGCCGCATAGCAAACATAACTTTTAGTAATAGCCCCTAACACACCAGAGATATCACTTTGCGAAGAATATATATTAACATCATAAACCATTTGATAAGTACAAGGAGCAAACCCACGCATTTTCAAATCATCATGCGGAGCAACAGCAACAATAGCCACAAAAATAAGAAACACTGCAGAAAATACTAATAAGAGCATTCCAAACCAATATTCTTTAATTTTCTCTACCAATTTTCTCTATCCTCATAAAATTCTTCCAATTGCGCCAGTTCTTCACGAGTATTAGCACTGGCAATTTCTTTAGAATTACCGACAATAGCCGTACATTTAAGCCCCATTTGTCTGGCAATTTTAACCGCATCAGTAAGATAATACTCATGAGCCGCATTTTCATTGCCAATACGATTTAAAATATCAAATAAATA